>CAZADN010000142.1:0-5363 GCA_964483895.1 uncultured Legionellaceae bacterium | reverse complement strand
CTAGCCAGTGTTAGGGCAGATGTCCTTGGTGTCAGGAATAAACCCTTGTTGCAGTACCTACGTCTGACGTCTCATCTTTCCTTGGAAAACCGTGGAGGAGTGCTTCTTTCTTGGATCAGCACACTGCATCAAAGCCCATTAACTCAAATGCGCAACAGACATGATTTTAGTTGCGATTTCTTCGATTGAAAATGTAGTTGAATTAATATACGGGATCCTCTCAAGCTTATACATCATCTCTACATCACTTACTTCACGCCGACATTGTGCTAATGATGAATATTGCGTGTTTGGTCTGCGCTCTTCACGAATATTACTTAATCGCTCTGGATCGATAGTTAAACCAAATATTTTATGTTTATAGAGACGTAAAACCTCGGGAAGCCTGCAATTTTTTAAGCTATCATCCGTTAAAGGATAATTGGCCGCAAACACCCCAAACTGTAACGCCATATATAGGCAGCTTGGGGTTTTTCCACATCTTGATACACCAATTAATATTGTGTCGGCTTTATCATACCCATCAAGCTTCATGCCATCATCAAAAGTCAAAGCATAATTTACGGCATCAATCCGTAAATTATACTTTTCATTACTAGATACAGCATGTGCTCGCCCAGGAACATCTGACGCATGTACTTGGAGTTCTTTTTCTATCTGTGCTAAAAATGATTCGAAAAAATCAAATACACATGCACTTGTACTTCTAATCATATCAGAAATTTTCGGGTCAACTAATGTCATAAAAACTAATGGTTTTAGATTAGTATTTTCATAATCGTTAGCAATAGTTTTACAAACATTTTCTGCCTTCTCAATTGAATCTATAAAAGGCAAAACGTATGTTACGAATTTTACGGATTCAAATTGCGTAAGCAAACTACTTCCAAGTGACTCAACTGTAAGTGCAGTTCCGTCAGAAATCATATATACAGATCTTTCAACCATTATTCTGCACACCAAACTTGCATAAAATCACTCACAGAAATTCCTGATAACGACTTCAAGCTATTCATGTAAGTCATAATATTATCAATCTGTGCCTCTGAAAAACGCGTAAGCAAATTATTTCTAAACTTATTAAGCAATACTGGCACACCTTCCGTACGGCGCTTTTTATGTCCTATTGGGTATTCGATACTGATTGTCTCGGTTTCACTGCCATCTTTAAATATTACTTTCATACTATTCGCAATTGAGCGCTTACTTGGGTCATGATAATCAAGAGAATATTGCTTATTCTCACTAACTTGCATTTTTTCTCTAAGCATATCAATCCTTGGGTCTTTTGCAAATTCATCTTCATAATGTTTTGCTTCCAAAGTACCTAAAAGTAAACCGATTGCTACCATATATTGTAAACAATGATCTCTATCTGCAGGATTATGTAGTTCCCCTTGCTTACTAATAATTCTAATTGCTGACTCATGGGTAATTAAATCAATACGTGCAATCTCATCTAATCTATTAATAATTAACGGATGCAACTTGACTGCGCATTCTACTGCGGTTTGCGCGTGAAACTCAGCTGGATATGATATTTTAAATAATACATTTTCCATAACATATTCAGTATAAGGACGTTGAAATTTAAACGATTGACCTGCAAATAACACATCATAAAAACCCCAGCGCTTCGCAGTTAATGCACTTGGATATCCCATTTCACCAGTCATTGTAATTAATGCAAGTCGCACTGCTCTAGATGTTGCATCACCAGCTGCCCAAGATTTTCTTGAACCTGCATTTGGCGCATGCCGATAAGTACGTAAACTTTGACCATCAACAAATGCTTGAGATAATACACGTAAAATATCGTCTTTATTGCCACCAAGCATAGCACAAGCAACCGCACTACTTGCTACTTTAACTAAGATAACATGATCAAGACCTCTAGCATTAAAACTATTTTCAAGCGCAAGACAACCTTGTATTTCATGTGCTTTAATCATATAAGTTAAAACATCATGCATAGTTATATTTTTACCTTGCCGAGATAAATAATCAGCAACTGCAAGTATTGCACCAAGATTATCCGATGGATGCCCCCACTCCGCCGCAAGCCAAGTATCATTAAAATCTAACCAACGAATCATAGTACCAATATTAAAAGCGCCCTGAACTGGATCCAGTTCATAATTTGTACCTGGAACGCGCACACCATTAGCCATAAAGGCATTAGGCACAACCGGACCTAAAAGTTTAGTACATGCTGGAAAATTAAGCGCTAAAATCCCACATCCTAAAGTATCCATTAAGCATAAACGTGCAGTCTCATACGCTACTTCACTAGTAATTTTATAATTTAAAACATACTCTGCAATATCATTAAGCACACCATCGTAATTAGGCTTAACGTTTTCTTCTACTGATATTTCCATAAAACTATCTCTCATTAATTGGCAAAAATGCGCGCACTTCAGGCCCTGTATACTCTGAGCTTGGTCTTATCAATCGATTATCCGCTCTTTGTTCAAACACATGCGCTGACCATCCGGTTATTCTTGACATAACAAATATTGGAGTAAACAATGGCGTTGGTATGCCACAATAGTGATACGCAGATGCACTGTAAAAATCTAAATTAGGAAAAAGATTTTTCTTTGCGCGCATAACTTGCTCTATTCTTTCGGAAACTTCATACAAATTCATATCATGGTGATATTCAGCGAGCTTTTTAGACCAATCTTTAATTATGTCAGAGCGTGGGTCACAGTCTTTATATACTCTATGCCCAAAGCCCATGATTTTTTCTTTATTAGCCAACATTTCTAATAATTTACTTTCAGCGATATCTGGAGTACTAAATATTGAGATTAAATCCATCGCAGCTTCATTAGCCCCACCATGTAAAGGGCCGCGCAAAGTACCAATTGCACTCGTAATAGCAGAATGAAAATCCGATAAGGTTGCAGCTGTCACACGTGCTGCAAAAGTAGATGCATTAAATTCATGTTCAGCATATAAAATTAATGAAACATTCATCATATCACATGCGATTTTACTAGGCTTTTTATCATGGAGCATTGCTAAAAAATGTCCGCCTACAGTTGCCTCATCACTAGTACCGGTTATTTCCATACCAGAGTTATGATACGCATACCAATAACATAACATACCAGGAAAAATTGCAAGCAATCTATCAGCAACATCATATTGTTCAACAAAATTTTTTTCTGGCTCAAGATTTCCAAGCATAGAGCAGCCAGTTCTTAAAACATCCATTGGATAAGCATGTGCTGGAATTAACCGTAATACTTCTTTTAATTTCTCTGGAAGACTTCGCATACTAATTAATTTGTCAGTATACGCAGATAATTCTATTTTATTTGGTAATTTACCATACATGAGCAAATAAGCTACTTCCTCGAAACTCGCGTAAGATGACAAGTCTTCAATCGTATAACCACGATAACTCAAACCAACCCCTGATTGTCCAACCGTTGAAATCGCTGATTTTCCAGCTATTACCCCAGCAAGTCCTGCTGTATTACTGACCATCCTGTTCCTCCAAAATTGTATCTATTTTGCATTCATATTCTTTATAACCTAATACATTATATAAATCTTCACGCGTCTGCATCTTATTCAACACATCTTTCGCACTACCTTTATTTATAATGGTTGAATAAACATCTAATGCTGCCATAGACATTGCTCTAAATGCACTTAACGGATATAAAATTAAACCAACTCCCACACTTCTCAGTTCATCTTTTGTAAATAATGGGGTTTTACCAAATTCAGTTATATTAGCTAAGACTGGAACATTAACATTTTTACAAAATTTTGCATATTCATCTAACCTAGTAATCGCTTCAGGGAAAATCATATCAGCACCAAGTTCAACGTAATATAAGGAACGTTCTATAGCTCTATCAATACCTTCTTTAGCATAAGCATCTGTACGCGCCATAATGACAAAATCTCGTGATTCCCTAGAATCTACCGCAGCCTTAATCCTGTCCCCCATTTCATGCATAGAAACTATAGACTTGTTAGGGCGATGTCCGCAGCGCTTGGCTGCTATTTGATCTTCGATGTGAACAGCAGCAACCCCTGCCTTTTCCATTTGTTTTATAGTACGTTCAATACCAAAAAAATGCCCAAAGCCAGTATCAACATCTACTAAAACAGGTAAATCAGAAACGTCTGTAATACGTCTTACGTCTTCTAAAACATCTGGCAATGAAGTAATTCCTAAATCCGGCAATCCATAAGAAGCATTCGCAACACCCGCACCAGATATATAAATAGCTTCTGCTCCAGAAAGCTTCGCTAACATTGCAGAATATGCATTAATAGTCCCTAAAACTTGCAAGGGATGATTATTTTTAATTAGGTCCCTAAATTTTTTACCCATTGACTCAGACATAAATACTCCATAGTAAAAATGGCATTAACAAGTATGATCACAATAATCTGTAGACGCATCAATTTGAATAGTTAAATGATGAATATTATGTTTATCCTTAAGGATCTTACCAAGATTAAATCTTTCTTCATCACTCATACTAGCATTTGGCATAAATAAATGTGCAGACATAGAGTTTTCTTTAGTGCTCATAGCCCAAATGTGCAAGTCATGTACTTCAACAACGCCATCTTGATTTAACAATAAACTCTTAACATCCGAATATGAAATATGCTTAGGTACACCGTCTAAAATTAACCGCGTACTATCTAATAATATCGACCAAGTACTTCTTAGAATTAAAACGGCTATTAATAAACCAACTATAGGATCTAACCAAAGCCACTTTGTCCACCAATATAATAAAGCAGTAATCACGACACCAAGAGAAACCGCGGCATCAGATGCTAGATGCAGATACGCAGCACGCAAGTTAATATCTCCGCCATCTTTTATAAACAATAAAGCGGTTCCAGCATTAACGGCCACTCCAACTCCTGCAACAATTATGACAAATAAACTATTAATAGCACTAGGATGAAAAAACTTAGATATTGCTTCAGCTGCAATAAGGCCGCAAGTAAAAACTAATAAAACAACATTGGCTAATGCTGCCAAAATTGACGCTTTTTTTAAGCCATAAGTTGTATATTCAGTAGATTTTTTGATTAATAAATAATTTCCAACCCATGCAACCATTAAACTTAAAACATCTCCAAGATTATGAATTGCATCGGCAAATAAACTAGTTGAATTTGCGAGTCTTGCAAATATAATTTGCAAAATTACAAATAAACCATTAGCAAGAATGGCGATTAGAAATGAACGATTTGTGCCACCAACTTCATGATTATGATTATGACCATGACAATTTGACATTATTTTCCTTAATTTTATGTTTTTTTGATTTTTTAAAGTTTCCGCTTCCTCACCGAGCCGCGACCGTCAG
>CAZADN010000141.1:0-5387 GCA_964483895.1 uncultured Legionellaceae bacterium | reverse complement strand
ATATTAGAAGGCACGAATGAAATAATGCGAGAGATAATTGCGAAGGCCACTTTGGATAAAGAATATTCTATTGAGTAGGAATTTATTAGGTCTAGGGTTCGATCTCAACAAGTTGGGCTTTGCAGCCCAACCTACGTATCTCTGTTACTTATATTTGATGTAGGTTGGGCTGCAAAGCCCAACAAGTTCAGATCAGGAAAAACAGTATTATTTATTGTAATTTATAAAAAAGGATGAATCATGAGCTGCGTAAAAAATACTATCACGAATGGAATTTTAGAAATACGATTAAATCGCCCTGAAAAATTAAATGCTCTAAATGAAGAGGTTCTATCTACCTTAGCACATTTATTCACTGAGGCTAAAACATCCAAACAAGTTAAAGGTATATTAATTATTGGGGAAGGGCGCGCTTTTTGCGCTGGAGCCGATATAACAAAATTAGCTGAATGTGATGCAACACTTGGTTATGAATTTGCCAAACGTGGTCAAGAGGTTTTTAAACTTTTAGCAACTATGAACAAACCATCTATTGCTGCAGTTAATGGCTTTGCTTTTGGCGGTGGATGTGAGCTTGCCATTGCCGCAACAATGCGTCTTGCATCTAAAGAAGCTAAATTTGGGCAGCCTGAAGTTAAGCTTGGAGTAATACCTGGTTATGGCGGCACACAACGCTTAGCGAGATTAATAGGCAAGGGACGAGCTTTAGATTTATGCTTAACTGCAAGGTTTATTGATGCAGAAACAGCAAAAAACTGGGGATTAGTTAGTGAAGTTTTTGCAGCAGAAGATTTAGAAAGGGAAGCTAAAAAAACCTTGCAAGGAATGTTAGAGTTAGCTCCATTGGCTTTAGCTGGAGTAATTGACACTATTGAACATGGCTATGATTTAACTTTAGAAGAAGCTCTTAATCTTGAAGCGTTACAATTTGCAAAAACTTGTGCAACCAAAGATAAAAAAGAAGGCGTTTCTGCTTTTCTAGAAAAACGAGCTGCTAATTTCATTGGAGAATAACATGAGTGAAAACATTATTTTTACTCAAGAAAAGCAAATTGGTTTGATAACTCTTAATCGCCCACAAGCATTAAATGCCATAACTTTAGATATGATCAATGCTTTTTATAATCAATTACAAGTTTGGGAGCATGATGATAGCATTAAAGCAGTTGTAATTTGTGCAGCACCGAATAGCAAAGCTTTTTGTGCTGGAGGTGATGTTCGTTGGCTTTATGATATGGGTATACAAAAAAATCCCAGGCAGATGGACTTTTTTGTAAATGAATATAAATTAAATCAATATATCGACGAATATTCAAAGCCCTATATTGCTCTAATGGATGGAATCACCATGGGTGGCGGGGTTGGTATATCTTTACATGGTGCATATGCAATAGCTTCTGAAAACTTCGTATTTGCTATGCCAGAAACCAGCATAGGATTTTTTCCAGATATTGGCGCAAGTTTTCTGCTCGCTAATTGTCCAGACAATTTCGGGATTTATTTAGGATTAACTGGAAATAGATTAAATGCTCAAGATTCTTTAGATTTAAACCTGGTCAATTATGTTATTGCCAGCAAAGATATGAGCCAAATATTATCTTTGCTTTTAGAAGTGGATTTAAGCTTTGACACGGATATTCGTATAAAACATTGTTTAAGTAGATTTGCAACTCCGAAAATAGATTCGACAATTGAACTAATACGTAATAATGTAAATACGTGTTTTTCTGGTAAAAGTGTCGAAGAAATAATAAATAAATTGTCTAGATATAATGATGAATGGCACATTAAAACCAAAGCTAGTCTTTTAGCTAAATCACCACTTAGTTTAAAAATAACTTTACAACAAATATTATTCGCAAAAGATAGAGACCTTGAAGAATGCTTAATTACAGATCTACATTTGGCCAGGCACTTTATGCAGGATAAAGATTTTTATGAAGGCGTGAGAGCTTTATTAATAGATAAAGATAAATCACCAAAGTGGTCACCCAAAACCATAGAAGAAGTTACAAATAGCATGATAGATAGATATTTTGGATAAGTAACTTTTGAAGAAATTTAGCTCATCTTATTCAGTTTATCCTGACTTACTCATAGGCTTGATATTGAGTCTTTATATTGTCAAACAAGCTTTTGAAATCGTCAAGAGTACTTATTAATCCTTTCAACCGTCAAAATTTAAGTCGTTTAGATATTTCATATTGGTGGCTAGTTGCCATCGGTGCCATTTTTACACTTGCACGTTTTAGTGAAGCTTTTCTAGTTCTGCGCGCTATGAATATTGGAATGTCAATTTCGATGGCGCCTGTTGTGATGGTTATTATGAATTTTGTCTATGCTATTTCGTCTTATCCATTTGGAAGATTGGCTGATAACATGAGCCACAGTAAATTATTAATGATAGGAATAATGGTATTAATTGTGGCTGATATATTGCTTGCAGTCAAAACCCAAGGAGTTTTTGTCATGATAGGTGTTGCGCTGTGGGGGCTCCATATGGGAACAACTTGGTATTGGAAGAACATCTGTAAGACGCATACTCGATCAAAGCTAATATGTGATGTCGAATGGTTTTGTGATACAATGTTGGCCATTGTGGTCTTATATTAAGGTAACCTTATGTTTTTTAAAGAAGAAGCTTTTCCCCTCTCTTCAGAAATGGTGCGATCATTTGCTTACACTCATTATCCTGATTTAACATTGCATCCTAAAATGGTTGAGCAATTATCTTGGTTACAAAATAATTCTGTAAATACCAGTCAATCCAATGTTAATTTTCAAAAAACTCCCATTAATATAGAAGTAAAGCGAACCCTATCTCGGTTGAATTCCTTAATGCTCTTAGTAGAAGGTGGCTCTTCCGCACACACTGCTTTTGTGCTATCTCAGCCAATAGATAATGTTTTAAGTGAGGAAAATTTCAATCGTTTGTCACATTTCATTCAAGAATTATCTCTCGTTGCTCGAAAATGTCTTATGGCAACTTGTTTTATTACAAAATCAGATCAAGCTATCATGGAAGTTTCCGTAGAAAAAAGAAATGAATTACCAGCCGATAGTGAACAATTCATCACTCATATGGTTACGCATCATCCCAAATTATTTCCTATTTGTGCTTTATTGGATCAAGATTCTATTCATTTGTTGCAATATGCTTTTTATAAAAATACTCATGCACGGCAGATGCTTGATCTGGAAGGTGGGCATAATATGGTTTCTGATATAGCAAAATCCATACGTCTTAGAGTAATTACCTATGAGCAATATAACCTTTGGTTTGCTCGTTGGATTATTAACGTTGCAGGTTTAGACGGCCATGTTAATCATAGAGGTTCTATTTATTTAACAGAGTCAGTTGCTAATTGCATTTGGGCACTAAAACTTGAATTAGATCAATTGTGGTTAAATCCCAATCATCTAGTTATCGATAATTATTTGATGTTTAGAAGAAAACAACTTGAAGTAAGTAGTGTATATGTTGCGTATTTAGGCGCATTAATGAGGCAATATCATCCCAAAAATGGGTTGGAAATTATGGCTTGGTTTGAAAATTTAAGTGAACCTGAGCGACAAAAGAAAATAAATGTATTTCAAACGCAATTAACAGAAACTAAAGTAACGCCTACATTTAAGCCAACAGTTTTAGTTAGCCTTTTAGAATTAAGATGTTCAATATCAGAAGCTCTTACAATATTTACTGAAATTGAATCTCAAGCAATGCAAGTTTATCTTAATGCCATTGTAAATGGTCATATGTCTAGGACTACGCCTCTTTCTTATAGAGCTGTGGCATATAAAGAAAGTTTACTTCCTATTAAAGATTATTATGACAGGAATCATTGCTTACCAGAGTTTACTATAAATTCTGGAGGATATTTAAGTTTAGTAACAGATGCATTACAGAAAAAAAGCCCCTACCGTTGTACGTGATGGCAGTGATACTATTTTTTAGGAACGGGAGACGTAGCCGCTAAAAGATTAGAATTACAAAATGCAGCCCTTCTCGAGGAGTCAAAAAAACATATAGCAAAAATTCCAGTCCTTGAAGGTAAAGTTATCTGGGATATAGGCTGTGGTAGTGGTGCAATGACTGCTTATTTTGCTGAAAAAGTTGGTAAAACCGGTCATGTCTATGCAGTTGATATCAGCGAAAAGCAATGGCTGCGCTTAATGATGATGTACGTACAACTCTCATAAAAGGTTTAAATTAAGATGCGGTTGCCCTGGGTAAGAGGCTGTCTATTTACTCTTTGCATTATTTTTGAAATAATATCGCCGATTTACCCTTGGAGCATGAGATGAAATATGACCGTAAGGCTGGAACAATGATTCATCTTTTAGAAGAATGGACTTATCGATATTCCATGAATGTTGATGCATTTTTAGAGGAAGCAAGAAAAGATGATCCCGAACATATTAACGATTGGATGGATTTTTTAAACATCTTGACTAGTTTCGTCCAAACATTTACAACGAACAATCCAACCCATGAGGACGCTGAGCCAAGCGCTTTGGCGGCACGTTCTGAATGTTTAGCTAAGGTTGAAGCTCGTTTTGCGTTATTATTAGCGAGTCACGATAAGAGTCATTATCTTAAACAACAGATTCTGAACTTTATGGTAGAAGGCGCGGAGCTTTCTGGTGATTTTGAAAAAAAAGCCCATTATCAACTGTTGCTTATGCCCATGATTGCATCACAAACCCTTGAGCGTATCAAGCAAGATCTTTCTAATCTCTATTTTGAATTAGCAAAATTTCGTGTAGAGCATGGCAAGCCACTGGATTCGAGTGCCGACGAGCATGTTCTTTTCTATCATAATAAAAACATTCAGTTTGAGACGATTCGATGTGAGTTAATAACATTGTTTGAACAGTCAGTGTTAGAGCCACGTCAGTTTGCTCCGGCATTTTCTAAATTAGGTTCGTGCTTTAGAAAAGCAAATCGGTTGGAAGCGGCTTTAGAGTGCATGGAAAAAGCTTACAATGCTGAGCCTATTTCTACTCGCTTAAACAATGTGGCAATTACATTACATAAAATAGCGACCAGAGACAGCCTGTCAACTGCGATTTCTCTCTTAAATGAGCAGAGTGCAAGAGACTCACAAAGCGGTATACCAAGAAAAAAAATGTTTGTAGCATCTTATTATTTGGCTTTCGCTTTATGCCAACGTGCTCATTATGATTTGCTGGATCGGCGCATCGATAAGGCCTATATTTGTTTGACTGAAGCTCATGACGCAGCTGTCAAGGCCGAAGAGGCAATAGCTGATTATGATGAGCTTTACCGCATCAAAGGGGAATTACGATTATCCTTTATTAAAACTTATCATAACAAGTTAGCCTCTATTTTATTCGCTCATTTTGAGATTGAGTTGTTAAATGTT
>CAZADN010000140.1:0-5411 GCA_964483895.1 uncultured Legionellaceae bacterium | reverse complement strand
AAACCTTCACGTAACTGCTTTCTAAAGGCTGCGCGCGCTGTATTGTCTTTTTCTGGAGTTTCTTTGCCACGTACTGGTGGAAGTAAAATATCTAATATTCTATCTTCAGCAGCTTCTTCAGCAGGATGCTGTACTCTTTTCATAGCAAGTTCGCGTTCTTGCTTGACAGATATGTCTGCTAAGTCACGAATTATTGAATCAACATCACGACCAACATAACCAACTTCTGTAAATTTAGTTGCTTCAACTTTTACAAATGGGGCATCAACAAGCTTTGCAAGACGTCTTGCAATTTCAGTTTTACCTACACCTGTTGGGCCTATCATTAATATGTTTTTTGGCATAATTTCATTACGCAAATCGCCATCGGTAATTTGCATACGACGCCAACGATTACGTAAAGCAATAGCAACAGCTCTTTTAGCATCGTGTTGGCCTATTATATGTCTATCTAGTTCTTCTACTATCTCTCTGGGAGTCATTACACTTTTTTGTTCACGCACTTTCATTATCCAATTCTTCTATGGTTAAATTATGATTAGTATATACACAAATATCGCCAGCTATATTTAAACTTTTCTTAACTATTTCTAATGCGCTTAATTTGGTGTTTTGCAACAATGCAAGAGCCGCTGCCTGCGCGTAAGGACCACCTGATCCTATAGCCATTAAACCATGTTCTGGCTCAACAACGTCGCCATTACCAGTTATGATTAATGAAGTGGTTTTATCAGCAACTGCAAGCAAGGCTTCTAAGCGGCGTAACATTCTATCTGTGCGCCAATCCTTCGCAAGCTCAACAGCTGCACGTAACATATGGCCTTGATATAACTCTAGTTTGGTTTCAAATCTTTCAAATAAAGTAAAGGCATCAGCAGTTCCGCCCGCAAAGCCTGCTATAACTCTATCTTTATATAATCTTCTAACCTTACGCACGTTACTTTTCATAACGGTATTACCTTGCGTGGCCTGCCCATCACCACCAATAACTACTTTATTACCGCGCCTTACGGATAAAATTGTTGTACCTCTAAATTGTTCCACATATACTCCCTTTAGCAAAGTTCGCTTTGTATCGGCTGTTTTTTAGACGGCTCTTGCGATTCATGCCATAAAGTTATAAATAATACCATAATTATAGGACCAACAAATAATCCTAATAATCCTAAAGTTTCAACTCCACCTAAAATTCCAAATAAAACTGCTAAAAATGGCAATTCTATAGCACCACCTATAAGAACTGGCTTAATAAAATGATCAGCAATAAACATTACAATTGTGCCAGCTATTATTACAATTATTGCTGATAGCATACTGCCACTAAATGTTAATATGAGGGCAACTATGCCAAATGCAATAGGCACAACGAAGGGAATCATCGCAGCAAATGCAGTTACAAACCCCATGAGAGTTGGTGCTGGAAAACCAATTAGCCCATAGCATAAACCCATAAGTACTCCAACCCCTGCCCCAACTACAATAGTTCCATTCACTGTAGCGCGTAACGCTTCTGGTAATTTATCGGCATATCTAAACCATCTTTCACCAAGGCAATAACTGCCAATACGATTAATTTGCTCAAATAAGACATCACCATCACGATAGAAAAAGAATAAACTCAATAAGGTAAACCCAATTTGTACGCTTCTGTGTAATAAATTTCCGCCAACAGCCTTTATGTAGTAACTCGCAGGAGTTATTGATACATGTATATTAGATAAAAATGTTTTAACATTTCCTGGTTGTCCAATATGTGTATCCCAATATGCAACCAAATCCTTCCCAATAATCGGTAATTCTTGCAAAAAGTCCGGAGCTTGGCCGCCTGATTGATTGATATTATGCACATAAGTTAAAAATAATTGAGATTCTTTTATCAATACTGTAATGAACCAACTAAGAGGTACTAATAAGATAAATAATAAAATTGTTGTAAAAAGAAATGCTGCAAGATTATCCCAACCAGAAAATAACTTACGCCAGCGTTCATAGATAGGATAAGTAGCAATTGTTATAATTGCAGCCCAAACAAGCGATGGTATGAACCTATTTATAATAAATAAAGACAGTAATATTATTAAAACCGTTAAACCTATACTTATCAATTCCTTATGATTTGATGTCATCTTTTATATAATCCTTATAAAAAGTTGTAATAGTACCCAAGCATATATGGCTGCCATTACATCATCTATCATTATCCCAAAACCACCTTCAAACTTTGTATCTAACCACTTAATCGGTGCAGGCTTCCAAATATCAAAAACTCTAAATAATATAAAACCAACACAAATATTAACTATACTTACCGGCACCATAAACATAGTAAGTAAAAAGCCTATGATCTCATCCCACACTATTCCTGAAAAATCATTTTCTTTAAGTTGTATAGAGACATCATTGGTAATCTTAACACCTAAGATAAAACCAATAATACAAATTAACATATACAATGCAAAATTAACATCACAGATTAAATAATACAAAGGTATTGCTGCAAGAGTACCGAAGGTTCCAGGAGCTTTCGGTGCTAACCCACTCCCAAACCCAAATGCAAGAAAATAACGCAAATCATGCCAAACTTTTTTATAAGCTTTACGAATATTACTGCTATTATCTGCTACTTCTTTTGGTTCAATAACATTAGTCTTAGGAACAACTTCCATATGTTTAGAATCAGACTGTTGTATTCCTTGAGAATCATTATCTTTCATGCACCCTTACCTTCTTAGCTAAATTATGCAAAACTCCATTCACATATTTATACCCATCTTGCGAACCAAATTCACGTGCTAAAGAAATTGCTTCATCTAATACAACTCGATAAGGTATATCCATACATTGTAAAATTTCAAATGCGCCAATACGTAAGATAGCTAACTCTACAGGATTTAAAGATTCGATATTTCTATCTAAAAATGGTACTAACTCTTCTTCTATTAACTGTAAGTTTTTTGGAACTCCATATAAAATTTGTTTATAGTAATCTATATCAACTCGTTCCATATTTTTTATAGCGCGAAATTGCGCTTCTATTTCCACCAAATCAGCATTAGCCATTTGCCATTGATACAGCGATTGCATAGCAAGTTTTCTTGCCTTTTGTTTACCTATTATACTTGTATTCACTATTAACCTTTACTCTTTATTTAATTTATCTATTTCGGCAAAAAACTCAGAAACATCTTCAAATCTTTTATAAACTGACGCAAACCTTACATACGATACTCTATCTAAACGATATAGTTGCTCCATCACCCACTCACCAATTTGCCGAGATTCAATTTCTCGCTCACCACGTCTTCGAATCTTTTGCATAATAATAACTATGGCTTCTTCAAGAGCGTCTGCACCAACAGGTCTTTTCTCAAGTGCACGCAACATGCCTGCACGTAAGTTTTCAACTCTAAAAATCTCACGACTACCGTCTCGCTTTATTACCATAGGCATTATTAACTCTGCTGATTCAAATGTTGTGAATCTTTCCTTACAGATTAAACATTGTCGTCGCCTTCTAACTTGCGCACCTTCAGCAATTAAACGAGAATCAATGACTTTTGTGTCATTTGCATGACAATATGGACAGTACATAGCTAATTTTGTTTGTAAACAGGAAAATCGTTGCACAATTGTAATACTTTAGATTTAACTTTATCAATAGTTGTGTCTAAAGGATTATCTAAAACATCAGCAATTAAGTTTGCAACACTAGCTGTTTCTTCCTCTTTAAAACCACGTGTAGTTATAGCTGGGGTACCTAAACGAAAACCACTAGTTACAAATGGCGAACGCGGATCATTTGGCACGGAATTTTTATTAACAGTTATGTTTGCTGCTCCTAAATATGCATCAGCTTCTTTGCCAGTAATATTTTTAGCAATCAAATCTACCAGCATCAAATGATTTTCAGTACCACCAGATACTATTTTATATCCTCTATTCATAAGTTCTTTAGCTAAGACTTTGGCATTAACTAAAACTTGTTGTTGATATTTCTTAAATTCTGGTTGTAATGCTTCGAGAAATGCCACAGCCTTAGCAGCGATAACATGCATTAAAGGCCCACCCTGACAACCAGGAAAAACAGCTTTGTTTAATTTTTTTTCTAATTCCTCATTCGCTCTAGCAAGAATCATCCCGCCTCTTGGTCCACGCAAAGTTTTATGCGTGGTTGTTGTTACAACATCAACATAAGGCACAGGAGATGGAGATAGTCCGGCAGCAATTAAACCCGCGATATGCGCAACATCTGCAAGCAAATATGCACCAACAGAATCAGCTATTTTACGAAAACGTGGCCAATCTAGATTTTGTGAATAAGCAGAGAACCCGGCAATTATTAAGTTTGGTTTATGTTCTAATGCTAAAGATTCTAAATTATCATAATCAATCAATCCAGTCTCAGGATTAAGACCATATTGCACTGAGCGATATAATTGTCCTGAAAAATTCACACTTGAACCATGTGTAAGATGGCCACCATGAGGTAATGACATTCCTAGAATTAAATCCCCTGGTTTTAACATAGCAGCCATAGCAGCCGCATTAGCTTGTGAACCAGAGTGTGGCTGGACATTAACATAATCAGCCCCAAATAACTCTTTGGCTCTTGATATTGCTAAACTTTCAGCGATATCTACATATTCACAACCACCATAATAACGTTTATGTGGATAACCTTCAGCATATTTATTTGTAAGTAAAGACCCTTGTGCCTCAAGCACACGCGGACTTGCATAATTTTCAGAAGCAATTAATTCAATATTTTCTTCCTGGCGTTTACGCTCAGATTGAATTGCATTCCATAAAGTGTCATCAAATCCTTTTATAGTCTCATTTTTATACATTAAAATTCCTTCATTGTGCTGTAGCGTTTTGTTTAGAATCTAATTTAACAGATATCTTCGGACTATTTTCATACATATAAGAAGATATATAGATAGTATCATATCTTCTAGTATAACCTGAATATACCCGATAACCACCAAGGGTTTCAATATACAAATTCATCCCATAATGACAATAATCATAATAATATAAAGAAATATAATGTGGATACTCATGCGGATATATTCTAAATGGCTCTAGCTCTTCATCATCGTCAAAAATCCCAAATACCCGCACCGTATAATGACTATTATTAACGATTTCTATTTGACAATATCCTGGGTATTTCAGATCTTTAACTTCGTTTTGGGATGACATAGAAATTTGCGAACTGGGATTGGAATGCAAGTTTTCCATAGCCCATGTATTTCCGAATATTAATAAAGATAACAAAATAAAAAACCGCATATAATGCTCCAAGAAAAAACTTTCCGTAATAATAGCATGCACATTACTTTAGTCAACAGATTAGCCAATTATAAAGAGTTTATTTTCTTATATCCGAGCCGCGCACGGCAGTAAGC
>CAZADN010000139.1:0-5627 GCA_964483895.1 uncultured Legionellaceae bacterium | reverse complement strand
AAAATAGGGTTCCACAGCTTGCAGAGTAATCCAGGAGCCCCCCCAAAAGGTGAGGAAAAATGAGTAGTATAAAATATATTTTTTTAGTATTAGTATTGGCTTTTATCCAAGCTTGTGGGCAAGTTGATAACTATGTTTTAGGCAAGGAAAACGCTCCAAAACCTAAAGAACTTAAAGAAATTAAGCAAAAAGTTAGTATGACTAGTCAATGGTCAGCAAAATTAGCTAAGAAATCTAAAAATCAAAATTATTTGAAGCTTAAGCCAGTTATTGATGGTGATATGATATATATGGCCAGCGAAAAAGGTATTGTGCAGGCTGTTAATAGAAAAACAGGGGCTTCTTTATGGAATACTAATGTTGATAATTCTATAATTAGTGGTCCTGCGGTAGCTAATGGCGCATTAGTTGTTGGTACTAATGTTGCAACTATCGTAATGCTTGATAAAGATACTGGTCAAAAACGTTGGATCGCGCATTTATCACAAGACACATTGTCAAAGTCTGTCATTTTACAAGATAGAGTTATTGTTAAAACAATAGATGGTAATGTATATGCCTTTGCTAAAGGAGATGGAAAGAAATTATGGGTATCTGAACATGGAGCTCCAAGTTTAATATTAAAGGCAAGTTCTTCGCCAGTAGTTGTTGGTAATGTTGCATTGGTTGGTTTTTCTGATGGCAAACTTGATGCAATAGATACTAATGATGGACGTTTGCTGTGGCAGCGTGGTATAGCGTACGCAACAGGTGCGAGCGATGTTGAAAAGCTTATTGATATTGATGCAGATCCTATCGTTAAAAATAATATTGTTTATGTTGCTAGTTATCAAGGCTATATAGGTGGCATATCACTTGCTACTGGTCAATTTGTATGGAATAAAGCTGGGTCAGTATATAAGAACATGGCGATTGATGATAAAACTTTATATATTGTCGATGAAAAAGACATATTATGGGCTTTAGACGATGCTAGTGGTAGGGTTAAATGGAAACAAACTGCTTTGAAATATCATGGTTTAACTGAACCAGTATTAATGGGTAATAAATTAATTGTTGCGGATAAAGCTGGGTTTTTGCATGCATTGTCAGTTGCAAGTGGGGAACTGCTTGGTAGAACTAAATTATCTAGTGCTATTAATATTTCACCAGTTGTTTCAGATAATTTTGCCTATACGATAGCAAATGATGGCGTAGTGAGTGCTACTAAAATATCTTGATTAAGGACAAAACTGTGGAACTGTTAACTTATAAATATATTCAAAATTCATTATTGTTTTTTACTATTATAGTTCTTGCTGCAGTATTAATTGTTGAATACAATAATTCTCTTCAGCCTTGTCCATTGTGCATTATGCAAAGGATGTGCGCGTTTGTTATAGGCTTTTTATGTTTTCTTGGTATTGGTATAACATCTTTGCGTAGAGTTAAAATTAATGTGATATTGCAAATTATATTTGCGATTTTAGGCGCATATTTTGCGTCTAGGCAATTATGGTTACAATCATTACCAGCAGGTGTTGGGCAAATGTGTATGCCTGGTTTAGAAGTGGTACAAAAATACCTAACTTTAGGTGGAGTTTTTAAAGCGTATTTTTGGGGGGCTACTGATTGTTCTGAAATTACATGGCGTGGGTTAGGTTTAACAATGCCAGCGTGGGCCTTAATGTATTTTAGTTTTATTACTATAGCTAATGTGTTTTTGTTTGTATTTTTCAAACAAAAGATAGACGCATTAGATAAATAAATGTTGTAAAAGATGTCTGATAAATTTTCTTCCACACTTTTGTATGAACACAAACATACAAAAGCTAGAGTAATGCGAGTTTCAACAGCGCACGGTGAGTTTATTACTCCGGTTTTTATGCCAGTTGGGACTAGAGCAGGGGTGAATAACATGACCCCTCTTGAATTAAAAGCTTCCGGTAGCCAAATAATTTTAGGTGGTAATACTTACCACATGTTATGTGCACCTGGAATGAAAGTAATCGAACAAGCACATGGCATGCATAAATTCATGGATTGGCATGGTCCAATGTTAACTGATAGCGGTGGTTTTCAAATATTTAGCTTGTCCAAAAATGATAAATTGTGTACAATAGATAACTACGGGGCTCATTTTCGGTTGCCTGGAAAAGATACAGTTATACATATGACACCGAGAATGTCGTTAGAAACACAAAAAATTATAGGTGCAGATATTATAATGGCTTTTGATCAGTGTACACCTGATAACTCAAGTAAGGATGAAGCGATTCAGATAATGAATCGTACTCATACTTGGTTAGGGCAATCACTGGCTTATCATCAAGAACATCCAAATTCTGTATATGGTTATCATCAAGCCTTATTTGGCATTGTTCAAGGTGGAACATATCAAGATTTGCGTCAAGAAAGTGCTGAATTTATTACATCTTTAGATTTAGATGGAGTAGCAATTGGTGGAGAAACTATAGGTTTTGATATGAATGCAAGCGTTGAAGTGCTTGCTTACCTTGAGCCGATTCTTCCTAAAAACAAGCCACGCTACTCTATGGGAGTTGGCATGTCTCCTCAAGACTTACTTGATGTGGTTGCGCAAGGTGTAGATATGTTTGATTGTGTCGCACCAACTAGAAATGCAAGGCATGGCGCACTTTATTGTGGTGAAGTTGTAAAAGATGGTAATTGGCTACGCTTTCAAAGTGAATATCCAAATCAGCGTTTACAAATAAAAAAAGCAAATTTTGCTGATGATATGAATCCAATAATGGAAACATGTACTTGTTATACTTGTGAAAATTATTCAAGAGCATATCTGCATAATGCTTTTAAACAAAAATATAATGTATTTACAGCATTAGCTAGCATTCATAATGTTCACGTTTTACATGATGTTTGTGATAGAATGCGTGATTTAATAAAAAAGGAGCAAAAATGATTGTTATAGATACTTCTAAAGGTAAAATTAAAATTGCTTTGGATGTTGATTCTACACCAGAAACAGCGAAAAACTTTATAAGTTATGTGCAAGATGGTTTTTATAACGGAACAATTTTTCACCGTGTAATAAATGGGTTTATGATACAAGGTGGTGGTTTTGATGAACATATGCAACAACTTGCAACTAAAAAACCTATTAAAAACGAAGCTAAAAATGCTAAAAACAATAAGCGTGGCACTATAGCTATGGCACGTACAATGGACCCACATTCTGCAACAGCACAATTTTTTATCAATTTAGTGGACAATCATTTTTTAAACTTCAGTGCTGAGAACTCGCAAGGTTATGGATATTGTGTTTTTGGTGAAGTTGTAGAAGGTATGGATGTGGTTGATCTGATTGCTAAGGCTAAAACAGGCAATAGCAGTGGACATGCGGATGTACCAGTTGAGGCAATTGTAATTAATAGTATTGTAGAGGAAAAATAATTTTTGGAAATTATAACTGATATTAAAAAAGCTCAACAAATGCTTAATGATGGAGCAATAATTGCGTATCCAACCGAAGCTATATATGGTTTTGGTTGCGATCCATTTAACGAATGTGCTGTTATGAGGTTACTTTCAATAAAGCAAAGAGACATTAATCAAGGCTTAATTTTGATAATTTCTTGCTGGGAGCAATTAACAGATCTAGTTCTACATAATATCAGTGTATATAAAGAAAAAATTGCTACCACTTGGCCAGGGCACGTTACTTGGCTATTTCCAAAGGCAGACAAAGTTCCTAAATTTATATCAGGTGCTCATGAAAGTGTTGCAATTAGGATGACATCACATGAAATTGCTAAAAAATTGTGTGCGGACCTACCAATTGTTTCAACTAGTGCTAACATTAGCAAAAGAGCTCCAGCAAAGTCGATTGAAGATGTTATTGATAACTTTACTGGATGTATCGATGGCGTTGTTGTAGGCAGTTTAGGAAGCTTTTCACAACCAAGCTTAATTTATGACGTAATTACTGGTGATAAGTTACGATGATGTATTTTAATGAGGAATATTCATGAGTAAGAAAAAACATGCCTTAACGATTTTTAGCCTTACTATGATAACAGTTGGATCGGTTGATAGTATTCGTAATCTACCAGCTACAGCTTTGTTTGGAAGTCAGCTTATAGTGTTTTTTATTTTAGGAGCTATTTTTTTCTTAATTCCAACAGCTTTAATTTCAGCGGAGCTTGCTTCAGCTTGGCCAAAACAAGGTGGAGTTTATGTTTGGGTTAAGAAAGCTTTTGGTCGTAATGTTGGTTTGGTTGCTATTTGGTTGCAATGGATTGAAAATATAATTTGGTATCCAACCATTTTATCATTTGTTGCCGGCACAATAGGCTACTTAATTAATCCCAGTTTAACTGATAATCCATTATTCTTATGGTTAGTAATCACATGCTCGTTTTGGGGGGCTACGCTAGTAAATTTAGGTGGGATGCGCTCCTCGGCAGTTATGAGTAATATATGTGCTGTGTCAGGATTGTTAATCCCAATGACGCTAATTATTTCACTTGGTGGGGTGTGGGTATTTGGTGGCAACCCTTTACAAATTGCATTTGATGTCAGTAGTATAACTCCAAATTTATCTAGTGGCTCAATGTGGGTATCATTAACCGCTATTATGTTATCTTTTTGCGGTGTAGAAATTGCAACTGTGCATGCCGATGATGTTCATGATCCTCAGCACGCATTTCCAAAATCATTGTTTTACGCAGTGATGATAATCCTATCAACATTAATGTTGGGTTCATTGGCTATAGCGGTTGTTTTACCAAGTAATGATATTAGTTTTGTATCCGGGATTATGCAGGCTTTTCATGCATTTTTTGCAAGATATGATATGTTATGGTTTATGCCAATTATTGGTTTGATGTTGGTCTTAGGCGGATTAGGTGGAGTTAATAATTGGATTATTGCGCCAACTAAAGGTTTATTAGTAGCTGCACAAGATGGTAATTTACCGGTATCATTACAAAAGGTTAATAAAAATGATGCGCCTTTGTTATTGTTGATTGCGCAAGCTAGTATTGTGACAATATTATCTTCAGTGTTTTTATTTATGCCTAGTGTGAATGGTTCGTATTGGTTCATCACGGCGCTTGCGGCACAATTGTATATGTTAATGTATTTGCTTATGTTTTTAGCTGCAATTAAACTTCGCTTTAAATTTCCTGAACATCGTGGTTCGTTTAGAATAGGACGTGGAAATTTAGGTATGTTGATATTTGCTGGTATGGGAATAATTGGCGTATTAACTACTTTGGGAGTAAGTTTTATTCCTCCAGAAGGAGTTAATATTGGTTCGGTATTCAGATACGAAGTTTCATTAATAGTCGGCTTAATATTAATGTGTTCCCCGCCACTAATTGTTATTTATCGTAAGTCGAGAGTTTCTACAAAGGCAGATGTTGATTTTGATGGTGTAGCGGCTGGTGGTAATTAGTTTTAGCCGCTACCAAAAAATTTCATCCGCTGAATTTAGGATCATCCTAATGCACTATTTAAATCGTTCTTTAGATCGTCAAGGTCTTCGATACCGACCGACAATCTGACAAAACCGTCTACAATTCCTAATTTATCACGTTGTTCTTTAGGAATTGAGGCGTGAGTCATGATTGCTGGATGTTCGATTAAGCTTTCTATTCCACCTAAAC
>CAZADN010000138.1:0-5636 GCA_964483895.1 uncultured Legionellaceae bacterium | reverse complement strand
CCAAGTAACCTTAAATACTGGGGTTGAATCAATTGTACATGAGGAATTATGTAAATATTTGCGTGATTATTTTTTTACTGGTGGCTTGCCTGCTGTTATAAATGAGCAATTATCTTCTAAAAATTTAGAAAGAGTGCAGGCATTACAATTAAGTTTATTACAAAGCTATCGAGATGATTTTGGGAAATACGCAAGTAAAACTAAACATCAATACATGCAAAAAATATTAAAAGAAGCTCCTGGATTAATCGGTCAAAAATTTATATACAGCCGTATAGATCCAGAAGTTGGCTCCAGAGAGATAAAAAATGCTTTAAGCTATCTAGTTGAAGCTGGTCTTTTGTATAAGGTGCATCATACGAATGCCAGTGGACTGCCTCTTAATGCTTGTTTGCAAGAGAAATACTTTAAAATTATATTTTTGGATATTGGTTTAGCTAACTCCACAAGCCAATTATCACCAGAGCTTTTTTTACAAAAAGATCTTATGCTTGTAAATCGTGGTATTCAAGCTGAGCAATTTGTAGGTCAGGAATTATTAGTATATCGCAAACCTTACATGCAAAGTGAACTCTTTTATTGGGATAGACAAAAGCCTAATAGTAGTGCTGAAGTAGATTATGTGATTAACGTCGACGATAGAATTATCCCAATTGAAGTCAAAGCTGGAAAAACCGGTAGTTTACGTTCGCTGCAATTTTTTTTAAATGAAAATAAACTAGAACTTGGTGTTCGCCTATCATTAAAACCACTAGAAATAAATAATCGCATATTATCTGTGCCGCTTTATATGATTGCTGAGATTCCAAGATTGCTAGGAAATTAGCTGCTCTTTCTTAATTCTCCTGCGTCTTACGGTAAATCTTAACTTGTTGCACAACTGGATCACTCCATGGTCCTGATACTCGGTATGTATAACCGCTGATACTCTGCATGCCCTTATTAATAATATTACTCGCAACCCAAGTTGCTAATCCTGCGACTGGGCCTCCAGCTATTGTTGCAACTACTGGTAAACTTGCAGTTATATAAGGAGTTATCCGTAAATTTACATCGTATAGGTGTTTATTTAAATCTAAATTGCCTGTCATTTTTGCATATGCAACTGGACCATCAATATAACTATCTTTGGTATTCATTATTCCATCTGCAAATTGAAAAGTGCCTTTGAAAATATCAAAAGTATATCCATTTTCTGATAGATCACTAAAATCTAGTTTTAGACGTCTGGGAATAGTCTGCAAACTTAATATACTTAAAATTTTTCCTAGACCTATTTTTTCTTCTAAATCTTTATCAAAATGACTAATTCGGCCGTTTTTAAAAACTACTGACATAAAACCAGATAAATCCTTCAAACTAAAATCATAAATTGGAGCGGCATAACTACCATCGAAATTTATATCACCATTTTTTGAATATACAACAGGGGAAAATTTTAATCTTTCCAAGCTTTTTGCCAACTCATTAATTTTCAAGTTAAATTTAATGGTTGTTTTATCAATGTTGTTAACATTTGTCCATAATCCATCTGCATTGGCATGATAATAAGGCGAGGTTATTTCTAAATTTTCCAAATGCAAATTTTGGCCTTTGCTCGTAGTTTTAATATGTACTACCCCGGCATTAATATCTTTTACATATAAATTTTCGACCTCTAAATCTAGATTTGGTATATCAGTAGGTGATAAATGTAAACTACTGTGTTTTTTATTAGATTTGTCGGATGAATTTATAGTTAAGTTATTGATTTTTCCGCTTAAAAAATTAGTTTTTGGTGTGTATTCCAAATTTGCAATAAGTTTATCTTGATGTATGTCTACCAGCCATTTATTTGCCTGCTTTTTAGCTTTTAAAACAACATCTGAATAATCTTTACCAATTAAAACTATTTTTTTTATTTTTAGATTTAACACCGACAAAAAGTCTAAAATTGCAACATTTTTCTCATCTTTAGGAAGCTTAGCCAAAGCATTCTGCCACTTTGAAACATCTAACTTTTCGATGTCTCCAGAGACATTTAATCCTGAGTTATCAGGCAAAGTAGCGGCTTCGCCACCAATTTTTAATTCCCCACTAACTAACGATACGCCACCTTTAGTATCTTCTAATAACAGTTTACTATTTAGAAGCTTATTAAAACTTATCTTGCTTTCTATTTTATTATTGTCTTTAAAAGATAAGTCCACAGAAAGAATAGCTGCTTCTGCTGTCGATTTCTTTAAAGGTGCAGGCAAATCAATTGCAACACCTTCAAGATTGGTTTCTAAATGTAAAGTATCTGCCGAAAACGTAGTTGGGTATATTGTCCACAATCCTGAAACATTACATGAACCTGTAAAGAAATTTAAGATGCTCGCATTCGTTATCTTCCGTAATGTCTTCATAGTCGTTTCGCCTTGAATTGCAAGCAGCGTTTTCTCTTCTGGCTCTATCATAGCTCGGACATTTAAGGCTAAAGGAGATTTATCAACAAAGCCATTTAAACCGCCATCAGTTAATCCATATTCATTAAATTTAAGATTACCAGATACATCTTTAACTAAGACTTTATTACTAGCAAACTCAATTACAACAGGATTTTCACTAAAAACTATCTCACCAACCGCGGATACATGATCATTTTCTGCATATAAAGGGATATCTAATTTAATATCCAACCAATAATCATCCGCAATATTGATATTTTTCCAGCGTGAAAAACGAGATTTTAACGGTGTTGCAAAAATATAACTCTTAATGTCTGGTCCAGGAGCTTCTACTTCACCATGAATTAACAAAGACTCTGTACCATAACCAATATTATTAACCGCTAAATTTAATTTTTTAATTTCCACTGATTTTAATTTTGCATGATCTACATTAGCTGCAAATGTACGCTTATTAAACTCCAAATCAGCATCTATATCCCGATTAAGCGGCCAAGCATTGTTAATTGCCAAGTCTACCCCAGATGCATGGCTGCGCACTATAAATTTACCAGGCACGATATCATATGGAAAACCATCGACACTACCATTTATTAACATTTTCCCGCTAATATTTTTAACACGCTTTACATCGTTTTTTAACCACTCTTCAAATTTTGGTTTTAAATGGCCAGATGGTATATACGCCATAAATTGCTGTGCTTCTCGAGCTGAAAACTCAGCATTTAAGCGAATATTACTATTAGGATCTTTAAAATTATCTAAAACCCCAGTAGCACTTAAAGTTATGTAAGCATTGCTAAGAACAAATCTATCTAAGTCTATACGTAAACCATTATTTAATTCTTTCCAATAAATATCCGCATTCAAAACATCAAATATTTGCCCAGGATATTTATTAGGAACAATTTTAGTTTTTTCACCATCCAATACTAATCTACCTTCGCTAGGCTCCCAATAAATTGCGCCTGATATTTGTTTAACTTCGGGGATATCTCCAGATCTATCCCAACCTAAATCCATAAATCTCGTTAGTAGGTAAGTTAATTTTTGCTCTTTAATTCGCAATTGGGTATTTAAAAGTCTACCTGTTGGATGCATTTTAAGTATTTTTTGAAAATTCTCTGGCCAAGCGATTTTTGCGGTACGCAATGAGTCTATCAATATATTCTCAATAAACACACTATAACTATTAAGCTCAGTATTATGCGCTAAAGCAATCTGATTTTGTGGCCATTTGATGCCATTTAAAGTTAACTCTATTTTGTCTGCGCTAAAATACCAACCTAATCTGTCCTTGCGCCATGCGCTATTAGCTGCAAAATAATCAATTTTATGTGCCTTACCATTATCCTGAACCAACAACACATTTCTAAAATCTATTTTAGATTGCACGGACTTAATTTTCCCTGCTTTAATCTGTAACCATAAATCTAAATCACACAGACCTTTATGTAATTGATAAGACATCTTCGGCACAAAACGCGACCATTGCTCAGGTAAAAACTTTTCTAAAGATAAGTAAATATTTCCTGAAACTTTACTCATATCATCTACGTCTAATTGCAAATCAGCGATTATCGCAAGCGATGTTGGCTCACGCTGAGATAATTTCGCATTACCATAGATTTTATAGTGACCATTAGAGCTAGAAGCCTTAAAATTTAAATCTTTTACAACAATTTTATCACCAGCTGCCAAATACACTTTAGCTGATAATTGCTTAACAATAACGCTATCTTGAGAAAGCAACCAAGCTAATACAGACCCAGAAGAGTTACCTCCGCCAGCTCCTGTACTTTGCTTCTTATCATTTAAACCATCAATTATCCAGCCGGATTTAGTTTGATGTATGGCTAAATTCACATTACTTATATATAAAATCCCAGGCTCAAGTTGCCTATGCCATAATGAGCTCCACAAATTTATTCCAATCAGGATTTTATCGAAAGCCAATTGATGATTATCAGCATCGAGTATTACTACTTTATTTAATTTCAAAACTGGCTTAAACCAATACCAACTCGTCTCCAAACTCTCAATCTTTACCTGACGTCCAATTTTAACACTTACTTGCTCTTCGACTTGAGATTTATATTCCGCAACCCAGGGTGTCATTGCTCTAAACAAGCTAAATATAACTGTAAATATAACTAATAAAGTAACCAGCGGCACTTGCGCTTTTTTTAAAAACGCAATACCTTTAGTTTTAATTTTAGATAAAATATTTATCATTTATTGGCGCACCACATCTGTACCTTTCGGTACAATAAATTTAAATAAACTGGGCGATAACTTAGAATTTAACTGAACATTAGAAAACAAAACTTTTGTATGCTGACCTAACTCATCATATAAGTCTATTTGCTTTATAATATCACCAACAAACACTAAGCCAACTCTTATAAAGCTAGCATGATTACCCTTGGCGCGCAAATCAAAGCTCTCATAACCTTTGCTTTTAAGTAATTCCACATGAAAATCCTTTGCAATATCATGATTTTTATCACTTAAAAATATAGCTGCAGCACCACTTAAATTTTTCCCTTGACGACGCACCGATACCTGTTCTAACTCTTCATCATAGATCCATAAATTATTACCATCCGCAATAAAAAGCTGCGGCATCGGCTTTAAGGTTTTCCAGAAAAAATGATTAGGCTTAGCTAACGCCATATTCCCAAAAGATTTTGCTGGGGCTACTTTTTGCGCATTAATAACTTGTGAAAAAGATGCCCGCATAGTTTTAATCGTATTTAACTTTGTTTGTAAATATTCAGCGTTAGTAGCTGCATATGTTGTTCCACAAAATAATGTTAAAACAAAACATAAGCTTCTAAATTTAATCATCTGTTGGCACCAATACATCACGAAACCCTCCTTCAAGGGGCCCAACAAGACCAGTTCTTTCCATTTCCTCAACTAATCTTGCAGCTCTATTATAACCGATTTTAAACCGCCGCTGTACTGAAGATATACTGGCTTTACGTGTTTGAATTACGAACTCAACGGCCTGATCATACAATGGGTCATTGTCTTCCGAAGAACCTCTTCCTTCATTTAAATTATCCCCATCAATATTATCTTCACTATTTTGCGTGATACTATCAATATACTCAGGCTGCCCGCGTCCACGCCAATCTTCAGCGATACGATGCACTTCTTTATCCTCAACAAAAGCACCATGCACACGTAATGGCGCACCTG
>CAZADN010000137.1:0-5723 GCA_964483895.1 uncultured Legionellaceae bacterium | reverse complement strand
CAATGAGCCCATACAACCAAATATTAAAACTTAAAGAACATATATTAGGTGAACTGAGCGCTGACTCAATTAAATTTTTAGATTCCTTATGTGCAAAAGATGAAGCGTGTTTAAATAAATTAATTTTAAAATTCCAAAAAAATTCAATTAATATAAAAGCTAAGGATTTTGAACTAGTAATAAAAGCTCTAAATATGCAAATCAATTTGTCATCGCATATTTTAAAAACCATTCATTATCACCTACAAGATAAAAACAAACATAGCCTTGTAAAAGTTTTAGAAAATTTAGCGAATAAAGTAGAGCAAGAGCTGCCAACGATTGACTCTTTGAAATCAATATTAAGTATAATCGAAAGTCTCCAAATTTTTGCAGCAACTAATCCAGAAGAAAAATTTATAAAAAACATTATGTTATTAATGTTAAATTTTCATGTAAAACAACATAACAATAGCCATAATAATTATCAAGATTCAGCAAAATGGCTCAAGTCTTTGCTTTCAATTTCTGAAAAATCAAACTTAAATCAATTAATTGACTATATTGCCATTCGCTTAAGTATCGCAAAAATATATATAAATGGAGAAAAAAATAATATCGAATTAACGGAATTATTTTTTGGACTTGAAGAAATGGCTTATTCTTTTGAAGCAACAAGCTGCAATAAAAATGTTAATCTTATTAAAAATATTAACGCAAGTATTTTGATTGCTATTGTTTGTAATAAAAATCCGCATATATTTGTCGATGTTGTTGCCTATCAAACTCAAGATGATAAAACTAACCTTGCTTTATTAACAAAGAAATTTTTTAAGCATAATAGCCAATTATCCGAATTTTTTAAAAGTGATACCTATAAATTATATTACAAAAATATAGAGGAATTTGGAGATATCAATATCCAAGCATTTCTCATGTGTTTTTCAAATTTGTTACATGAAGAACTTGTAAGTAAATTTAATGAATATATTCCGGAAGTGCAATTAATTAAAAATTTAATAATTTCCTGTAGCCATAACTCTGAAAAAATGCTTGATGATGAATATATGGAGTTTTTAACAAAACAAAATATAGAGCCACATCTTATCGAAGCTTTCTTAAATAATATTTTAACCACTATGTTATCTAAAGCTAAAGAAACCATTAAAAACTCAAGTAGCATTAACTTTATAGCAAATAAATTATCTAGTTTGGGTTTTACGCCTCGCGCTCATACATTTTCACGCCTAGGAATGTTTACCCCTCTTATTACGAAAAACAAATTACAAATAGATAGTGAAAATATATCTGCTCTGAATGACTATATAAATAATTTAGATGCCAAGAATAAACCATTACTTATTAAAGAATTGTTCATATCTCTATTGGTTAGATATCGCGCAAATCCATATAAACTAGAAAATCAACCAAAACCAACACACAATAAACAAGTGGATAACTACCATCCAACTCCAATGCGCAATCATACCAAACATATAAATATAAATGAAAAAAGCGCTATCGCGAGTTCAAACTATCAGCTAACTTTTTTTGCAAGAAAAAATATTACCAGCAAGAAGCAATTGCCAATTCCATTGTTACGCTCACAAGAAATGGAAAATAACATTATGAGCCGTTAGACATAACAATCATGTGCGTTGGGTATAAAATACAGGACTTACGATAACCTCCGATAGTTAATCTAAACTCCCTCATCAAAAACAAATTTTGCCTTGACCTCAGAGTTTTTCGTAAGTCCTGAAATAATTACCCCAAAGTTTTTCAACACATATACACAGAATTATCCACAGAAATTGTGGATAAAAGATCGCTATATGGTAAAGTATTGTCATCAATCCAAATAGCTTAAATAATCCGGAATATACACAACATTTGAGCATGATTCTTGATATTTAAATGGCAGCATCCTTTTATAGTGAAGTACAAAACTGTATTGAGCTTTTAACTGAACTACAACAAAGTTTGTCTAAAACACCTCTAAAACCTGGTGTAAAAGTTGATTATCTTTCAAATGAAGCACATAATCCATTTAATGTCTCACTTATTGTAAGTGTCTTGAAATCATCTCTCGATATGACTGGATCAGCTGATGACAATACAGATGACAATACAATAAATACGTTAAAAGAACATTTCAACAGAAGCCGAGAAAAATTGAACGCAGCATTTGTTCGGCTTAAGGATGATCTGAATCAACGTGGCTACTGTAATGAAACTTATACAGGTAGGATATTTTTGAATGTCCTTTGTTCAATAGCCGCTATTTTTGTATCATTAACTATTGTCGGCCTCCCGTTTGTTTATTATGCATTATCTCAAAACTCGAGATATCACAATAACTGCCTCAAATTTTTTGCTACAAACAATATTGACGCAGTCAGAGCTAGTATTGTGATCCTTGAAGATGAAATGAATCGCACCGTGTTAAAAGCTCATTGATTATACAAGAAATAACGGGCAGCTTAGGTTGCCCGACAATCCTTCTTAAAATAATTAATCACGCTATTTCGCGAAATCGACTAAAAGTTATTAATATTAATTGCTTAAATTAGAGTACATTGCTTCGTACTACTTTATTAACCTGAATTCGATGAAAGTTGAGTATCGTGTTATTAGAATTTATTTGTCATGCATGTTTTTGGTGGCTTGGTATTACCATAAATTGCATGTGTATTATGTGTCGCATAGGCCCAGTATCGATCACCATAAGACCAATGCCAGTATTCTGTTGGGTAATTAACAAATCCAACAGCTGATAAAGCATCGCTCATTATTTTACGAAATTTTATGGCGGATTCAGATATAATAGTAGAGTCTGTCAATGATAGCTGACCATCTTTATCCATCATCCAATCTTTGGGATGAATACCCATGTCAACCGCTTTCCCTTCATCATCAATCAAGTAAACATCGACAGCCGCGCCTGTTGAGTGTGGTGGAATATTATAGGTTTTATCTGGATTTATAACTGGCGAAACGAGTTTGGTTGTTTCTAAAAAAATATCATTTTCAGGCCAGTCATGATGTCTTTGTTTCACGTTTATATATTGCTTATCAAAGATAATTTTTTGCAACTCAAGACTACGATATCCTTCATATAAACAGAAATAATACCCTTTGGGAAGCTTGCTTTGTGCGAGCTTAAGTTTGTCATATACAGTCTTTCGCAAATAAAAATAATCTTGATTATTAGGTATTTCAGGTGAAGAACCATACACAATAATCTTTTGATCTCTCAAATCAATCCATGAATCATAGTTTTCTTGAATTGGGATTACTAAAACTTTAGGATCGCTAATCAAAGTGACGCCTGCCAACACTTCAAAAGATAACATCAACCCTCCACATATCAAACTTAAACATCGTTTGTTCACTTTATATCACCTCAATAACGTATTATCCAGCTCTATTCTAGGTCTCTTATCCGCTTAACAATCATTTTCTCAAGTAAATTTTTTTTCTTTTCAGGCATGTTTATGGTAAATAAGATTGGGTAATATTTTATAAAACGTTTTAATAATCTATCCAAAATGTTATTCAGTATTTTAGTGGAAATTTGATAACGCTGACCAAAACTCGTAAATACTTTTCTTTTCATATTATCATCTTATTGTTCACCACTCCAGCCCCACCCCGACCTATAACGAGCTGCATACCTAAAACTTGCAAAACATCAATTACCTTGCCAATTTGAGCTGTTAGCTTTCCACGTTCAATTTGACTAATAAAATTAATACTGGTTCCTGATAGATGGGCTAATTGATTTTGAGTTAATTTTCTGCGCCTTCTTTCTTCTTCAATGGCATCCCCAAGAATGCGTACAGGCGATTTTTGCGTATTATTTTTCATATGGTCATGTGAATTAATTTAACTTAATAGTTATATTCTAGCATTAGTTTAAGATTATCACACGATCGAATGAATAAAATTAAAATTCTACAATATTATTGGGTATTTTAAATAAATTCATTTGAACGTGTTAATAAAATTTGTTAGCGTCAATCAAAAAGCGAATCCATTTCATGTAACTATACTTTTATCTAAAAATATTAGGGCTTACGCACGAATATTAAAATTGAATTTAAAAATTTTTTAAAAACCGCACGCCGCTGTGCTGGGCTTTTTTATATAAAACAAAACTCGGAATCTAGAAGTCAAGACAATTTTCATGCGTAAGCCATGCTAAAAATATCCGCAGATATTAAATCCTAACACAAATTTAACTATACTCAACACACATGGTTTTTAGGTTATTTTAAATTCTTCTGCTTAACAAAATGTTTTCCAAAAGATTTTCAATAGATATTCACAAGATTATCCACAGATTTTGTGGATAATCTTAAGATCACAACATCTGTGGATAAGTAAAAAAACGTCTAATTTTCATATAGTTACACCACAAAAGAAATAATTTAATACAAATTGCACAACCTATCTAGATAAAGTTATTCACAAAATTTAATTTGGTATTAATTATCCAACTCAGCTGCAATTTTTCCATATGTTAAACGTTTGATAATGTTTGTGTGTTGCGGATACTTTTCGATTAGTTTATCCCTATCTGCCAAAATAAAATCTTGATATTCAAATCCTGGAGAAACTGTACAACCAACTAACCCATATTCATTTTTATCATACAATTCTGCAGCAAACCAAAGCCCAGAACGCACAATTACTTGAAATGACGCATTAGAATTTTTAGTTGGATGGCCGAGCATTTGGGATGTATAATTACCATCATCATCAATAAAATGTATAATAATAGGACTATTACCATCGTAATAATGCCAAACCTCGTCTGACTTTAATTGATGCCAAGCTGAAAACCCTTGTTTCTCCAAAAGAAAATATATTGAAGAACCTGCATGACGAACATTTGCATCTTGTTCCAAAACATTCGAATTATATCTATCATTCATAGCTATAACTTTATCTTCCGACTTATAAACTTCAGCAAAATAACCACCCTCAATATGTTTTTCAAGTTTTAATTTATTAATCCAGTCGTGCATACACTACCCTTAACCTATCTTATTTTTAAATACTCTAAAAAGCCCTTTCTAATTAATAAATCAGGGTAATCGCTAAAAACTGCTGAAACACCCCATTTAAATAATTTATTAGCTTTCCTACGGCTATTAACTGTAAAAACATTCACTGCCATACCATGTTTAGTAATTTCGGTAACTATATGCTTAGTTACAATTTTCTCGCTAATGTTTATGCTTTTACAATTTATTCTTTGTGATAGTTTTAACCAATCTCGAGGCCATTTATCTAATAAAAATCCAAGCGGCAAATCAGGATTAATTTTATGACACAATAATAAGACATCATAATTAAAACTCGAGACCATGGGTAAAGCTTTAGTTGTTGGCCAATATAACGCAATCTCGTTCAAAGTAGCCTTAGTAATATCTAAGACTTTATCGCTTGCTGGTTTAATTTCAATATTAACTTGCATATCATTTTGCAAAAGCCAAGAAAGAGCTTCTTTTAAAGTTGGAATCGGCGTACCTGCATATTCTTTGGCAAACCACTTACCGGCATCAAGTAATTTGATATAATCAGCATTACACATGGCAATTGCCCCTTGACCATTACTTGTTCTATGTAAAAAACTATCATGAAAAACAAAAAGTTCACCATCCTTACTTTGCGCAACATCAAGTTCAACAAAGTTACATCCAAGCTCTTTTGCTTTCTGAAAAGAAATAAGGGTA
>CAZADN010000136.1:0-5753 GCA_964483895.1 uncultured Legionellaceae bacterium | reverse complement strand
AAGGCGACTTGGATTTAATGCAAATAGCAGGACAAGTTACCGCTGGAGAAGATTTATTAGATACGCAAGATGATGCACCAATTATTAGATTAATTAATGCATTATTCACTCAAGCTATAAAACAAAAAGCTTCTGATATTCATATTGAAACTTATGAAAAAAATGTTCTAATCAGAAATCGTATCGATGGTATTTTACAAGAAGTTTTAGAAATAAAGCCAGGAATTGCGCCATTTGTTATTTCTCGTATTAAAGTCATGGCCAAACTTGACATAGCAGAAAAACGTATCCCTCAAGATGGACGTATATCTCTACGCATTGGTGGTCATAATATTGATGTCAGAGTTTCAACCTTGCCCTCAAATCATGGAGAAAGAATAGTACTTAGGATTTTAGATAAAAAAGCCGCGCAATTAGATTTAAGCTTGCTAGGGATGCCAGGCAAAACTTTAAGTTCCATTCGTAAAATTATTGCCGAGCCACATGGAATACTCTTAGTAACTGGACCAACTGGCTCAGGTAAAACTACATCATTATATGCAATGTTAACCGAATTAAATCAAGTAACAAGAAATATATTAACAATAGAAGACCCAATTGAATACGATCTACAAGGTATTGGCCAAACCCAAGTAAATAATAAAGTCCAAATGACTTTTGCTAAAGGTTTAAGAGCAATTTTACGCCAAGATCCTGATGTTGTGATGATTGGCGAAATTCGTGACCTTGAAACAGCTGAAATTGCCGTTCAGGCTAGTCTAACTGGTCATTTGGTTTTATCAACCTTACATACTAATAGCGCTCTTGGAGCTATATCAAGATTACAAGATATGGGGGTTGAACCATTTCTATTATCATCAAGCTTGGTCGCTGTACTTGCACAACGCTTAGTAAGAAGATTATGCGAACATTGCAAATCTATTTATGAGATTAATAAAGAAGAAGAGATAATTTTACGTAAATCTCTAGTAAATAGCACAGATGAAATAAAAGTTTATGAGCCAACTGGCTGTGAGCATTGCAATTATACAGGCTATTTAGGTAGAACTGGTATATATGAACTCATAATAATTGACGATACAATGCGCAGTATGATCCACAGGCAGGAAAGCATCCAAAATATCGAGGAATATATCCGCCCTTCCACCGCTAGCATTCGTGATGATGGCTGCAAACGCGTCCTTTTAGGAGATACTTCTATTTCCGAAGTATTACGTGTTACTAGTGGAATATCAAATAATTAAAGCTCAATAGCATAACAAACAAATATTTATTCAAAATAAGATCACGAAAGAAGCATCTTTAATCTTTAATTGCTTTTTTGCCAAAAATACGTTCTATTCGGTGCACTTTATGATACAATGGCTTTTTTGCAGCATAGTGCACCCATAGAGAACATATATGATTGAAAAAATGGTTAATTTATCTGAAGAAGATGTTCAAAAATATTGTCTCAAATACAAATTGAGTCACCAAGAATCACCGCCATATGACAACCCAATGGTGCGCTATTATTACGATGAAAAAGAAAAATTAGAATTAAAAAAAGACATTAATGGCCAACAAGCTTACACAGAAGAGCAGATAAACAAATTAATATTTAGAGATCGCTCAAAAAATACTGTAATGGCAGTAATTCAACTCCACGACCAACTTATTTTAGATCTTTCTCCAACTACTATTTATAGAATAGCTATCCATGATAAAAGCGGTTCAAAAAACCTCTATACCTTCGTCAATGCAACAGAGAATTTAAGAAACCAAGGAAAAACATGGGAAACACTCGGCATCAGTATCAATGATGCAGTACGAATCATTTCTAATAATGGAGGCTCAAAAAACCTTGATGCTTTCATCACCGTAACAGAGAATTTAAGAAACCTAGGGCAAACATGGGAAACACTCGGTATAAGTATTAATGATGGAGTACGTATAGTTTCTCGTAGCGGTGGCTCAAAAAACCTCAAAGCTTTCATCACTGCAACAGAGTACTTAAGAAATCAAGACCAAACCTGGCAAACATTCGGTATCAGCACTAATGATATAGTACGAATCCTTTCTCATGACGGAGGCTCAAAAAGCTTCTATGCCTTAATAACCGCAACAGATAACTTAAGAAAACAAAACCAAACCTGGCAAACCCTAGATCTAAACATCAATGATGTGGTAAGCATCCTTTCCCATGGCGGAGGCTCAAAAAATCTTGATGCTTTCATATCTGCTACAACAAACTTAAAAAATCAAGGGCAAACTTGGAAAGAACTCGGTATCAGCATAAAGGATGTGGTACGACTTCTTACTCATAAGGGAGGGTCGAAAAACCTTGATGCTTTCATCACTCTCACAACAAACTTAAAAAACCAAGGTCAATCAGGGCAAACCCTCGATATAAAGATCGATGATGTGATAAGAATTCTCTCTCATGCCGGAGGTGCAAGAAATCTCGAAGCTTTCATCACTCTCACAACAAACTTAAAAAACCAAGGACAAACCTGGAAAACTCTAAATTTAGATATCGAGGATGTGGTAAGAATCCTTTCCCATGACGGGGGCTCAAAAAACCTAGAGTCCTTCATAACTGCTACAGATAACTTAAGAAAACAAAACCAAACTTGGGAAACGCTCGGTATAAGTATCAAACATGCAGTAAGCATCCTTTCCCATATGGGAGGCTCGAAAAACCTTAAAACTTTCATAACTCTCACAACAAACTTAAAAAACCAAGGTCAATCATGGCAAACCCTCAATATAGACATCAATGATGTGATAAGCATACTTTCCAATGACGGAGGCTCAAAAAGCCTCTATGCCTTAATAACTGCAACAGATAACTTAAGAAAACAAAACCAAACTTGGAAAACTCTCAATATAAACATCTATAATGTGGTAAAAATCCTTTCCCAGGCCGGAGGCTCAAAAAACCTCGAGGCTTTCATAACTGCAACAACAAACTTAAAAAACCAAGGACAAACCTGGAAAAATCTCAATATAGATGTCGAGGATGTGGTAAGAATCCTTTCCAATAAGGGCGGACATATCAAGTTGCAAAAAGTGATGCGGCACTCACCATTATTGCTTAATTTAGGTTTTTCAATAAAAGAGACTATAAAAATTACTATGTTACCCGTGAAACATTTTTCTGTTATGATACACTTCATTCATGATTTACGTGAAAAATTTAGCCCTCAGGAAATTGTTATTCTTGCAAAAAATAAGGAATTTAAAAAAAATATCCATAATATCCTATCTAACATCGAATCAAAGCATAAATTTAACTTTACCGATGAGGAAATAACAATACTAAATGATATTTTTTCTCTCGATATCGACCAAATTCAGATATCACCAGACAATATACCTACTCCTGATGCCAGTTTAGATGAGCTTCTTGAATTATTCGATGATGAGGTTTACAGTGATACCACTAACGTTATAGCCAAAGAAGATGATATATTAAATCATACTCTAGATGAGGTGATTTCAGATGAAGATGAAATAATAACAACACCTGTAAACCAAACACCACTCATTGCCAATAGTATATTTATAGGCAATAAACGCTCCTATGAAGAGCCTTCGAGTAACCAGAATAAGCTTCAAAAAAATAATTCAAAAATGTTTGGAGCTTAAAAGATGCCTCAGTTCTGTTTTCTAAAATCCTTAGGTGGAAAAACATCATTAAAAGATATTATCTTATGTTCTGAGAGAGTATCTTTATATTTTTGCTTGTCCCTCATAAATAGTTTAAAACAAACTATTGGAAAAATTAAACCAATAACTCCCAAATAAAATGCCAATTTATATGAGTAATCTTGCGAAAATCCTAAGAAGATTAAACAGCTTAACATTAAAATAACTGCAACAATCCCAGTATAAGGTGAGCCTGGGGTTACATAATTTAAATCTTTAATTGTATATCCAGTCTTATAAAGTTTTTTCCTAAAATTAATTTGTGAAACACAAAGCGCAATCCAAGATAATGATCCAGTAAAACCAGAGACAAGGAGTAATGATATATAAATAGTTGTCTCATGAAAAAAATAACTTGCGCCAATTAAAAACCAAATTACTAATAAAGTCGCAATTCCAGCACGTTTTGGAACAAAATTACTACTCAGAACGCCTAAACTTTTTGGTGCCATGCCATTTCTAGATAGAGTATATAAAGATCTAATAACGCCATATACTCCTGAATTTGAACATGATAAAGCTGCAGTCAAAGTAACAACACTTACAACGATACCAGCCCAATTTAACCCATAATAATTTAATGCATCTGCAAACACCGAATTATTGATATTAGCCTTTTGCCAAGGAAAAATACTAACTAAACAATATACTGGGAGGATATAAATTAAAATAACTCTTAAACTAACATTACGAATAGCCTTAGGAATCATGGCTGCAGGATTTTCAGACTCACCGGCTGTTAAACCTATTATTTCAGATCCTTGATAATTAACTAACATCAATACCATAGCACTTAACAAAGGAGTTACTCCATGTGGGAAAAGCCCCTCATTTCCAACTAAATATTTAGTACCTATAACTCCTGAAGGTTGCGGACCATGAATAATTCCAAAAAAAATACAAAAAGCTAATAATGAAAAACCTAACAAAGCTGAAATTTTAATAAGAGCTAACCAAAATTCAATTTCACCAAACAAACCAACTTTTGCAAGATTAATTACAGTGATTAAAAGCCCAAACAATATGGCCCAAACATACACGTTAACACCAGTGAAATACTGCATAATTATCCCAGCAGATATGCACTCAGCAGGAATATATGTAACCCAACTTATCCAATAAGTCCAACCTATCCCACACGCTATAGCTGGCGAAATAAACTCTGAAGTATAATTAATAAATGATCCAGAAATAGGCATAGCAACCGTTAACTCGCCCATGCAAAGCATCGTCAAATAAATTATTATCCCACCTAATATATAAGCGAGAAAAACGGAAGGACCAACTTTATTTACTAACTCACCCGTACTAAGAAAAAAACCAGAACCAACAATACCCCCAATAGCTATAAGCTGTATATGCCGAGATTTCAATGAACGCTTATATCCACCATCAGATAATGGTTGTTGAAATTTTTTGTCCAATGTGCTTTAGAGGTTTTTAGAAGTTATCTTCTATATTAACAGATTTTAGTGATTAAAAGTCAAGAAATGATTTTGCAGTTACGCACAAATATACTCTATATTTAGCTTTGCTGGTGGCTTAAAGTAGTTGGGCTGTAAAGCCCAACAAGGTCAAAGTTCGAGTCAAATCATGTTGGGCTTTGCAGCCCAACAATTACGAAGAATAAGGTGTGATTTTTTCTAAGGTAGATTTGAAAATTTAACCAATAATACATCAAATATCAAAAGCTTTATTAATCGCAACCGTAAATGATTGCGTAGTTATCATTTGTGAGGTTACTCCATATAGAGTTCCCTGTAAATTATACCCTGTTGACTCTTGAACATTCGAAAATGGGCTGAAATACGACGTCTTTTTATAACCGGTTGCAGAGTAGGAATAATTAGCATCGATAGTCCAATTAGACTTGAAAAAATAAGTCATACCAATTTGTCCGACCCCACCCCATATCCACTTAGAACTAGCAAAATTAACAGGATCACCAGATACATTAAGTTTAGCTGAGTTAACATCGGCATAACCAACAACATGATAAACTGTGGTTCCCATTCCATATAAGGATGGCCCAACTCCAAAGTATGCAAAACTATTTTTAACAA
>CAZADN010000135.1:0-5779 GCA_964483895.1 uncultured Legionellaceae bacterium | reverse complement strand
CTAGGTTGAGTTGAAATTTCTTGATTTTAGATGGTCTGGGCGCAGCGCAGCGTACATAATATGGTAGCTGTGTACTACAGAAAATTAAATAATTTCAGCCTTCATAGTAGACTGTAAAGACAGATTCTAATTTGTTGATTGCTTCATCTTTTATATTTTTGAGAGCACTTGTATGTTTAGGTTTATTCAAATTTCACCAGAAAAATATGATGTATTTTGTTATTATCTACAAAATGAAGCGAACGAAATAATTTCTTTGACAATATTCAAAAGCGCATCTTTTTGTGATTTTATTTATAATTTATGCGGAAAACTTTTTTGCGATGAAATTAATCAAATAATTTTCACATTAAGTAATCCACATATTTCGATATCTGCATTCGATATTCCTAGCTCAAATCATTTTAATCAAGAATTAAATACAATTTTTGGCATAGGTCTTTTTATTGGTATTTTTAATAATATTGCTAATTCTAGTATAGATCCTTTGAATGAAACGCCATTTACACTGCATGCAGCCTCACATTCCAATGGTGAGAAATTGGATTCCTTGGGTTTGAGTGTTTATACTCCTAAAGTAAAACTAGGCTTTCACAATGATGGGTTACTAAGTCCTGGAAAAGTCGAAATACCTAAGCATATTGCATTATATAATTTGTACATCAGCTATCATAATCCTGGAAATTTTATGTGGGTGCCAACAGCACTTTGGGAAGAAGCGCAGCAATATCATCCTAGATCTATTGGTGAAAATGTTATTGTTAAAACGAAATTAACACCCATATTTCACTCAAAAAATGATCAGGAGATAACGGCGCCTTGTTTTAATTATGTGACGGCTCCGCTAAGCATTATCAATGAAGAAGGAGAGCAACGTTTCTTTTTAAATGGGCAAATTCTGCCTGGAGAAAATCATATTGATCATGTTAACCTAGTTAATGCTATGCGCCTTTCGCTACAGAATAATCCAAAAAAAATTTACATTCCGCAAAAAGAGCGGCGTGGCATTATTTTGAAAAATCACTTAGGGTTTCATGCTAGAGATATTTTCCAAGATCCTATTGATGGCGTTGACTTGAGCCGCATTTTACTCCGATCAGTCGATCTTGATGCGGAACTTTATCCTTCGTTACAAATAGAATAAACTGAAGTTATAACAAAGAGAAAAATATCATGAAACCAGTTACGTTATATACATCTCGGTTAATACTACGTTACGCTGAAAATGACGATGATGAGCAACTGTTTTCGCATTATTATTCTAATGTTGATAGTGCTAAATATCTAACGAGAGAGCCGCACTGTGATATTAGCCAAACTAGCTTATTTTTAACGCAATGGTGCAAAACTCCATGGAGCATTGATTGTAATCAATTTGCTTGGGTGATTTCATTAATGGAAACAAAGCAAGCAGTAGGCGTATTTTTGGTTGAAATAGATGAATATAATGCTCAAATTCACTATGGAATTTCGCCTTTTTTTGAGGGTCATGGACTTATTACTGAAGCAGGAAAGGCAGTTATAGCTTGGTTATCTGAACAAACACAACTTAGAAGAATTTGGACTGTTTGTGATATTGAACATGCCGCATCTATCAGAGTTTTAGAAAAATTAAAGTTTCAAAGAGAAGGTGTGTTGCGTAAATGGCTTAAACTGCCATCATTTAATTATAAGGCTCGAGATTGTTATTGTTATGGAACATTCATTAAATAACTTTTACAATTAACTTCAGCATTTTGCTCTCTTCGTGCCACATTTGAAAAATTAATGTGAAATAGTTTCGACTTAACCTGATGGTTTTAGGATTTTGAAGAATAGCTTATCTGGTCGGATTAAATCGAAACTATCGCGTATAAATTGTGTTTTTCGTTAAGCGCCTTATAAATTTAGCGTGTCTTTCAACCATTTTTTTGCATTTAGACTAACATTATCATCAAGCAATAAGGCGTTATAAATGATCACTTTATTCTCGATATCATTTCCATACATATCATCCATAACTTCGTTCCACAGCAATAATTGCTCGGTTGATGAAATTTTTCCTACTTTTGCAAGAACTTCATAAATACGTTGCATCCAGTAGGCAGTCAATGCTTGGTCAAGCCAAGTAACAATTTCGGGGGTTAATCCATGCTCCTTCAGACCCTTGCCTTCTTTAAACCCTTTTTTCCATTTGGTTGCTCTTAAATTCGCATGTTCTTTTCCATATAATCCATTGATAATATCCATGCTTGCTTTTGCAAATGCAATACCAATTTTAGATGTTGGGTCGTATTGCAAATTATTATTAATTTCTTCAATCAATTTAAACCAACGTTTTTCAAAATTAGTTTTTTCTGCTTCGGAAAAGCGCGACTTTAGATTTGTTTCAAACTCCACATATTGTTTTAATTCTTCAGCAGTAAATATTTCCTTAACCCAAGAATGTTCTAGTTGTTGTGTCATACGATATACCTCAATTATTTGAATAATAGTTTCCCAAGGAATAGACTTATTGTCGTCAACATCACAAATAATGCTTTTTAGTGTTTTGCTTGCATCTAGTAAGGCATGAGCTTTTTTTTCTAAAAAATCGACTTGAACTTTAAAATGTTCAAGTGCTTCGACTTTTCCTGTCAGCAAAGCCTTAATTTGTGAAAGTTTAAAGCCAAAAAATTTTAAGGCAATAATTTGTTGTAGTTGCAATAAGTCCTTTTCGGAGTACAAACGATAGTTATTACTTTGACGCAAGCTTGGTTTCAGTAAACCAATTTTGTCATAATGATGCAGTGTACGTACCGACACTTGAGTCAAGTTGCCTAATTCCTTTGCATACCATTGTTTCATCGTTTATCCCCCCTTATTTACAAGGTTAAGATATGACGCAGCGTCATAGTCAAGTAATTTATTAATTTATGTTTAATTGTCACAACTAAAATTATTGATCTAAATGATAATTAGTAAGCATTACATCCAAAACTATTTGATTTAGTTAAAATTTCCTGATTATTAAATCTTTTGTGTTTAGGATTCTGTCAATATACAATTATATTTTTAATATCTAATTATATAATATATGAGTTTAACTTTTAGACAAGCAACTCTTGAAGATTTAGAAGCAATTATACAACTTTTAAATGATGATGATTTAGGAAAAACACGAGAATCTGCAAGCACACAAATATATGAGTGTTATATTCAAGCATTTAAAAAAATATCTGCAGACAGTAACCAATATCTAATGGTAGGAGTCAATGACTCTAATATAATTGGAACTTGTCATTTAACTATAATGCCGTCACTTACATACAAAGGCTCAACAAGGATGCAGATTGAGGCAGTTAGAATTGCAAAAAATTTGAGAGGGCAGGGGTTTGGTGAGAAAATGATGAATCAAGCATTGCAATTCGCACAAAATAATCAGGTGAAAATTGTACAACTAACTACAAATAAGCTTAGAGATTCTGCTAAAAAATTTTATGAACGTCTTGGATTTACTGCATCTCATGAAGGTATGAAGTTTTTTATAAATAGTTAATGAGGTTCTTTTGAAAAATTCAGAGCTTAGAAAAAATCAATACAATTATCTTTGTAATAAATTATCTTGCATGAGCAACAAAAGCATTTTAAATCTTTTAAGTACTTGGAAAAGCGGGCATAGAGGTATAGGCGGAGTTTCTATTTTAGGCGAAATAGATAGTAATCCTATATTTGTAAAAAGAATCCCTTTAACAAGCTTTGAAACAACAGTTAAAAATTATAGAAATACGGCGAATATTTTTAATCTACCTTTGTGTTTTCAATATGGCATTGGCTCTTTAGGATTTGGAGCTTGGCGAGAGTTGGCTTCGCATATTATTACTAGTAATTGGGTGCTTACAGATTTGTGTCCAAATTTCCCAATTATGTACCATTGGCGTGTTTTGCCTGATATGGCTAATAATATTGATGTGAGTTATTGGAAAGATGATGCCGGATATTTAGATTATTGGGAAAATAATAAAGCAATTACGAAAAGATTATCAGCATTAAGAGCGAGCAAAAAAAGTATTTTCATATTTTTTGAATATTTTCCTAAGAACTTGAGTGAATATTTAAAAGATATTTTACAAAGTAATGAAAATGAAGAGAATAAAACAGCTATTTTGCAAAAAATATTTACACAATTTGCTAATGTAAATAACTTTATGAAAACTAATAATTTTTTACATATGGATGCGCATTTAAATAATGTGTTAATTGATAATGGTAATCTATATCTTTCTGATTTTGGATTAAGCATGTCAGAATTTTTTAATTTATCCGCACAAGAAAAAAGTTTAATGCAAAATCATCAAGAATATGACAATTACAGTAGCGATTGTTTTTTAGTGCATGGTGTTTTAGCAAATTATATAGGTGATGATAATTGGGATGAAAAGTTAAATAATTATTTACAAGACAATTCAAATGTCCCTAATTATATTAATAATATTATAAGCAATAAGCTTGATAGAGCTGTGAAAATGAATAAATTTTATAAAAACATACAGAAAGATAAGTCATTGTGTTTAGATTTGAATGATTCTGAATTAGGGCAAGATATGTAAGGATGAATAAAATTTTTAAAAAGCTTATCACTGAAAGATTAATAATTAAACCACTAACTGTACAGGATGCGGCTGTATATCATGCGGCAGAAATATTATCATCTGATGAAATGGCATCATATTGGAGTTGGGTAGATAAGAATAAATCGTTATCTGCAATTAAAGATTTTTTGCAAGATGCGGAAAATACTCATGCGCAAGACAAACCAAGCATGATGTTTTTTGGTGTATTTACCAAGCATAGTAATATCTTTTGTGGTTGCATTTGGTATGCAGGGATTAATTGGTTTGTACCAAAATTTGAGATTGCTTATTGGCAGGTGAGCAATCAATGTAGAAATGGATATATGACGGAAGCGCTGCATGCCTTAACCTGGGCTTCCTTGGAATTTTACCATGCAAAACGTGTGGATATTAAAATATTTATTAATAATAAAAAAAGTCGCAACCTTGCTGAGCGCGTTGGGTTTAAGCTTGAAGCAATCTTGAAGAATTATTTTATAGATTTCGTAACAAAAGAGATTGTTGATGCCGCGGTATATGTATATTGTGATATACAACAGTTGCAGAAATTGAATTTAAAATTAGAGATATGATGAGTTAATTAGTTATAAATTGGTGAACCGTTGGTTAAAGTTATAAAGAGGTTACTCGTACTCGACTGATTTTTGCTTTTGTAAACATTTTATTGATTTATTGGCACGCGGATTTTATTAATAATTAATCCTTAGTTTTTACTTAGCGCATTGCCTTTGATGTTGCGCGCGTGTGACATGGATAAAAGATTTTGATATTATCTGTAGCAATTGCGCAGTCAGAGCCTCTGCCGTCGACTATGTGAAAATTTCTCATATGCATTTAATAACTAAATATGTTATAATTTGGATATGAAAAATGAAAGACTATCTCTATTAATAAAACAATTCCTTCAAAAGGGCAGATATAGCTTTGAAAAAAAAGAGGCTATAGACATCCTCGGCTGCAGCTCTCAGTCATTTATAAATGCGGCCAATAGATTAGCTAAAGAGAAAGAACTAGCTTTAGTAAAAAATGGTTTTTATATCATCATACCGCCACAGCATTTTTCTTTAGGGTCCTTACCAGCTGATTGGTTTGTTGGTGATCTGATGACTTATTTGAGACAGCCTTATTACATAGGGCTTTTATCAGCAGCTACATATTATGGAGCGGCGCATCAACAACCACAATGA
>CAZADN010000134.1:0-5789 GCA_964483895.1 uncultured Legionellaceae bacterium | reverse complement strand
TGGTAAAAATATAAAGTTTGCAGTTATATCTTTATCTAAATTACTAAAAGTACTTTCTAAAGCTCGCCAAGCAGCTTTGCGTCCTGCGGCATCTCCGTCAAAGCAAAAAATTAATTCTTTGGTGTGTTTACTTAATAATTGGATATGATAAGGAGTTGTTGCGGTGCCTAAAGTTGCAACAACGTTTGTAATTTCGAATTGTACTAGTGATAGTACGTCTATATATCCTTCAACTATGATGATATTTTTTTTATCTATATTAGTGTTAAGGATTTGATATAATCCATATAGCTCGCGACCTTTTTGAAATAATACAGTTTCCGGTGAGTTTAAATATTTTGGATCTTGATTTGCAACTAATGCGCGTCCGCCAAAGCCAATTATTTTGCCATGGCGATTGTGAATAGGAAATATTAAGCGTTGACGATATCTGTCATAAACTTGTTTGTTATTTTCTATAAGCATTCCAGTTTTAATTAAATCTTGCCTATGCGAGATAAATTTTTTTTCTAACCCATGCCAGTCATTTGGAGCGTAACCAAGTTGATATTGTGTGACTATTTTACTATTTAAACCGCGATTTTTTAAATAAGTTATAGCTTCTTGGCCGGAATTTTTTAAACATTCAATGTAATAGTTCGTAACTTTCTCTAATAGTTGATATAAAGAAATATCAGGTTTTTGTTTGGTTGGGGTTTTTTCATAAACAACTTGCATGCCAGCTTTTGCAGCTAATGTTGCAATTGCATCAGGAAATGTTTGTTGTAAATAATTCATAATAAATCCGATGACATTACCGCTCGCATTACAACCAAAGCAATGATAAAACTGCTTTTGGGCACTTACGTTAAATGAAGGGGATTTTTCATGATGAAAAGGGCAGCAAGCAATATGGTTTGTGCCACGTTTTTTTAAAGGAACATAACTATCAATGATATCTACTATATCAACTCGTGATAACAATTCATCGATAAAAGACTGAACTATTAATCCTTGCATAGAGAAATACCGTGGTTTTAGAGTTTATTATTGGTTATTTTTTGGTTTTTTTTGTTTTTTTGGATAAGGCTCCGCTCCCTTACGGTCGCGGCTCTGATTCAAATCCGGTAACATAATATTGTATCGAGTCGAATCCGAGCCGCGACCGTAAGGGAGCGGAGCCTTATACTACGAACCAAGCTTTGACTTAATAAGTGCACTAACCTTGCTCATATCTGCGCGGCCTTGTAAAACATCTTTTAAACTAGCCATAACTTTGCCCATATCTCGCAATTCTGTTGCGCCAGTATCTTTAATCGCTTGCTCTACTAGAGAAAGAACATCTTCTTCGCTTAATGGCTCAGGCAAATATTTGCTTATTAATTGTAACTCAAATTCTTCTTTAGCTACTAAATCATCGCGATTTGCTTTTTGAAAATGGCTTATGGATTCTTTGCGTTGTTTTGCTAATTTATCAATTAACTGTGTAATTCTGGCGTCATCAAGAGTTATTCTTTCGTCAACTTCAACTTGCTTTAATGCGGCCATGACAAAACGCAATGTTTCTAGAGTTTGTTTATCTCTAGAGCGCATTGCGTCCTTTAAGTCATTATTTATGCGGTCTTTTAAGCTCATGCGCGACGACGACGTCTATCACCACGACGTGATACAGTTTCACGTGCGATTTTTTTCAAATGGCGCTTAACAGCAGCGGCTTGCTTACGTTTACGTAAAGCAGTAGGCTTTTCATAAAATTCACGTCTACGCAGCTCGGTTAATAACCCTGCCTTTTCACAAGTACGTTTGAAACGACGTAGTGCGTACTCTGGATTTTCACCTTCTTTAACTCGAACGGTGGGCATTAAACACTTCCTCAATTTAATTAAACATTTAGGGGAGTAATTTTAGTGTGAGTTTTGTTGTTCGTCAAGTATTATTGTAGAATAAGCTATATTTTATATTTTTAAGAAGTTTAATGTTAGTTATCCCTCCTAATAGCGCTTTATATTTAGCTAAAAAAGATTTTTTACAAGAAATATCGACCGAGCTTAAAGATTACATTTCTTTGAGTGACACTTTGTATTTAGCAAGTGGAAATAAAACTCCATGTTTTGTGCAAGATATTTGGTATGAGCCTAAGATTTTATCTATAGAATCTATTTCAACTGCTGCAAAAGCTTTACGTAATCTTGGTAAATATTGGTATTTGCACCCTATTGATTGTATTAGACGTTCGCGATTAATCGAAGAGCAACTTTTGAAAATGCCAGATTTAACTCGGACATTTCCTTTAACTCACGATATTCCATCTATAGGAGTTTTTGCTTTATTAGACGCTAATACGTTAATTTATAGTTTGAGACGTCTAAAAGTATGGCCAGATGGAATTTGCCAATTTATTGAGGATAAAAAAAATCCACCTAATCGTGCTTATTTAAAACTTTGGGAGGCTTTTAGCTTTTTAAATCGATATCCGGAAAAAGGTGATTCTGCTTTAGATTTAGGTGCATCACCAGGCGGATGGAGTTATGTTTTGCAAACTTTGGGGGCAAATGTAACTGCCATTGATAAAGCAGCTTTAGACCCGAAAATTGGCAGATTACCGCGAATTACATTTATTCAAGATAGCGCATTTGCATACTCTCCTATGCAATTAGAAAAAACGTATGATTGGGTATTGTCGGATGTTGCTTGTTATCCGGATCGTGCTTATGATTTAATTTTAAAATGGATTGAATCAAAACGTGCGAAACAATTGATATTTACTATTAAATTGCAAGGTAAGACAGATATAAATAGTTTGCAGAAGTTTAAAGATATTCCAAACTCAAAACTTATTAATTTATTTTACAATAAACATGAGGCAACATTTTTTTATCCGTGGTTTAGGGTCTGTTGAACCATCACTTTAGTAAGTATTAAATTTAGGTTAAAATGCTTATTTTATTTATTTGTACAGTCCGATTATGCGTGTTCTTGGTATTGAATCTTCTTGTGATGAAACTGGTTTAGCAATCTATTGCTCGAAAGATGGTTTGTTAGCGCAAGCGCTACATTCACAAATCAGTCTACATCAAAAATTTGGTGGTGTAGTACCTGAGCTTGCTTCGCGTAATCATATTGAATATTTAATTCCATTGTTGGACGAGGTATTACTTAAGGCTAATTTACAAAAGCAAGATATAGATGCTATTGCTTATACCGCAGGTCCTGGACTCATAGGGGCGTTATTAACTGGTGCTTGTTTTGCTAAGTCATTGGCTTTCGCTCTTAATGTTCCGGCAATAGCAGTGCATCATTTAGAAGCGCATATTTTAGTCGCACAATTAGAGGCGCCAAGTTTACAGTTCCCTTTTTTATCATTATTAGTGTCCGGCGGCCATACGCTTCTTTTAAAAGCAGAGGCGTTAGGCAAATATGCTCTTCTTGGAGATACTTTAGATGATGCTGTAGGTGAAGCATTTGATAAGACTGCAAAATTAATGGGATTGGCATATCCTGGTGGTAAACAATTGGCTATGCTTGCTGATAGTGCTTCTGGTAATAATTATACGCATTTTCCACCTTTTCCAAGACCAATGACAGATAGGCCAGGCTTAGATTTTAGTTTTAGTGGTTTAAAAACTCATGCCTTAAATTGTTGGCACAATAGTAATAAAGACGCAGAAGCTAAGATTGGGATTGCAAAAGAGTTTCAAGAAGCGATTATTGATACTTTGTTGATAAAATGTAAGAGAGCGGTACAGGCCACAAAAGCCAAACAGTTGGTAATTGCAGGTGGCGTAAGTGCAAATAGCGCACTGCGGGAAAAGCTTAAAATAAATATGCAAAAATTAAACGTAGAAACATTTTTTCCAAGTCTTAATTATTGTACAGATAATGGAGTAATGATAGCGTATACAGGGTGTTTGTATTTGCTATCTGGAAAGCGAGACTCTAATTTGGCAATTCAAGTTAAAGCTCGCTGGCCTATTAATTAGGTTTTTTACCAAAATCTATTTTTGATTCGGCACCTTGTTGCAAGCGTACAAAGTTTGCTTGATGTCTATATACTACAAAAAAAGACATAATAAGTAATGGTAAAAATGCACTAAAACTTGGATGGAATTTCAATGAAATTATAGGTGCAGCTAAAAGAGCTACTATTGATGCTAATGATGAGTATTTGCTAATAAATGCGATTAGTATCCATAAAATAGTGATGATAAATCCCAATGCAAAGTTAATGCCAAATAGCGATCCTAGCGCGGTTGCCACTCCTTTTCCGCCTTTAAATTCAAAAAAATACGGGTATAAGTGGCCAATAACGGTAGCTAAAGACACGCACCCAAGTGCAAATTCTCCATATCCAAGCATCTTGGCTATTACAACCGGTAAAAATCCTTTTAACATGTCAGTTAAAAGTACGATAGCTGCATATTTTTTTCCGGCAAGACGTAGTACATTTGTTGCACCTGGGTTTTTTGAGCCTTCTGCTCTGGGATCTGGTAATTTATATAAATTACTAACGATAACGGCGGAACATAAGGAGCCAGCTAAGTAGCTTAATCCTATAAAAATTATGAAGAAAATAGCGCTAAACATGATAACCTCCGGTTTAGGGATTGGTTCCCGTAATCCGCTTTGCTCCTTACGGGCTACACATTTAATGGATGTAGCCCGTAAGGAGCAAAGCGGATTACGGGTTTACCTGAGTCCTTACGGTAAAAAAAGCTCTTGTAAATTATTAGTAAAACGACGACCAAAAGGAGTAATATGCCAATATGTATCTTGTATTTCTATTAATCCTAAACTTTCCGCCTTGCATAACTTACTTTCAACAAAATTATATGGTAGCAATGTACGGCTTGTAAATAATTGCTTTGGAATTTTCTGCTCAAGTCTGGTTACGTTCAACATAAATTCAAAAACTAAGTCTTTACCAGAGATTTCACGAGTTTCAACTAGGAAATTTTTGTACATATAATCATTCGGTTGACGAAATTTATTAGTGCGATGGATTTCTTGCGTATTTATATCAGTATATTTACCATGTGCGCCGGCGCCAATTCCTAAATAATCGCCAAATAACCAATAATTTAAATTATGTTGAGATTGATGCTCAGTTCTGGCAAATGCTGAAATTTCATAACGAGTTAAGCCGTTGGCCGCTAGAATTTCTAGCCCTTGTTGTTCAACTGCCTCTGTTACATCATCATTTGGTAACGTTGGTTTGGTTTTATAAAAAAGTGTATTAGGTTCAATGGTTAATTGATACCATGATAAGTGTTCTGGCGCGAATGCTAAGGCTTCTTTTAAATCAGCAATACTTTCGGTAATTGTTTGACCAGGTAAACTATGCATAATATCTAGGTTAATATTATTAAATTGAGCTTTGCGCGCTGCCTCAATTGCTTTATTTGCCTGATTGGAGTCATGGATTCTTCCAAGTTTTTCTAAGTGTTTATTATTAAAACTTTGAATCCCTAAAGACAGGCGATTTATACCAACCGCACGATAGTCGCTAAATAAACCATGTTCAACTGTTCCAGGATTAGCTTCCATGGTTATTTCAATATTTTTATTAAAATCACATAATTTCGCAATTTCAGCAAATAAATCTGCGTAAAATTTTGCACTGCATAAACTTGGTGTGCCACCACCTATAAAAATTGTATGCAGTTTTGGTTTCCCGAATTTGCTAATATCTTGTTTTAAGTCTTTAATTAGTGCTAATAAATAATCATTTTCAGGTAATTTGTTTTGTTGTGCATGCGAGTTAAAATCACAATAATGACATTTTCGGATACACCAAGGGATGTGAATGTACA
>CAZADN010000133.1:0-5797 GCA_964483895.1 uncultured Legionellaceae bacterium | reverse complement strand
TGCCTTCAGCATTTTCAAAATCAATCGGGTTGACTTTATGTGGCATAGTAGATGAGCCAACTTCATGCGCTTTGGTTTTTTGCTTAAAATAGCCAAGCGAAATATAGTTCCAGATGTCACGTGTGTAATCGATCAAAATATTATTAATGCGAATCATTATGTGTGAAACTTCGGCAATGCCATCATGTGGTTCGATTTGCGTTGTATATGGATTAAATGATAAACCTAATGAAATTACAAAATCATGACAATGCTTACGCCAATCAATTTCGGGATATGCCGCAAAGTGTGCATTATAATTACCAACTGCGCCGTTACATTTGGCAGAGATTAAAACTTCGGCTAATTGTTGTAAAGGTCTTTTTAACCGTGCTGCGAAATTAATTAATTCTTTACCAATTGTTGTAGGAGTTGCTGGCTGACCGTGAGTTCTTGCAAGCATGGCAAGATTACCATGTTGTTTACCAAGCAGGGTGATCCCACCACTTATTTCAGCTAAATTTGGCTGGATGATGTCATGAATAGCTTCTTTTAGCATTAACGCATAAGCAAGGTTATTAATATCTTCAGAAGTTAATGCAAAATGTATAAAGCTTGTTAATTCTTTAAATACGGGATGAGTTCCGAGTTTTTCGCATAGATAATATTCAACTGCTTTAACATCATGATTAGTTTGTTTTTCAAAAGCTTTAACTTTTTTTGCTTCAAGTTCATCAAATTCGCTGAGAATAGTATTTAAAAAGTTTTTATCTTGGGCGCTAAAAGTAGGTACTTCTTTAATTTGTGGATTAGCGGCAAGTGATTCGAAATAACGGATTTCGATTACAAGTCTATGATATATAAGTGCAAATTCACTAAAATATTTGCTTAGAGCAGAGGTTTTTTTAGAATAACGCCCATCGATTGGGGAGACTGCATTTAAGGTGGTTAAAGTCATGGTTTTATATGCGTGATTTGTAAAGAGATATGATAGTAAATAGTTGGGGAAAAGGGAATATGTTTTTTATTTATATAAAAGACGCAGGCCGCCTTTGGCTGGGCGTGCATGCGGGCTTCTTTTAGTTGACAAATACCAGTACGCTCATGCTGAGGAGGCGTCTTGACGCCGTCTCGAAGCAGCGCGTAGCCTGGATGAAGGCGCAGCCGTAATCCAGGGAATCTAACTTCGAACATCCCGGATTCCATTTTATTTCATCCGGGCTACGCTTATTTTTAATAATTACTACATACCACAAGTAAATATATTTCTATCCAATTCTGATACTAAGTATGCATTGCAATTACTTTCTGCATCTTGCTTATTAAGAATGTTAGCTTTGGTTTCCCAGGTTTTTTGAACTAACTTATTATCTTTATTTAAAGATTGTGATTTTTGGTCTTCAGAAAGAAATTTTGCATTAATTACATAACCATTTTTTAACGTATGATATATTCTAAAAAATGGAACTATAAGAGACAAACCAAGATTAGCAAGATTTAGACCTGCACTAATCACCTGGTGAGCTAAAACCTTATTTAGGTTTGTATATCTTCCTAAAGTACAAATGCATAGTACTAAACTTGCTGCTAAGTAAATAGCACTTTTAATAAGTTTGATTATATTAGGTATTACAGCTAAAGATAGCAACAATGCTGATTTAGTATTGAAATGGGCATTATTTCGGTTTGCAAAAGTTTTTTTCAATACATCGAGATTGTCTTGAGATACGTGCATGCTAGCCTCAAATGTATTTTTGAAGCGCTCATTATTAAAATATTTCATAAATAGTTCCTATAAAGATAAATAATATAAAGCGTGAAGATTACAACACTTTGTGTAAAATTACCATATATTATTAATGAATAATGCAATTCTATTTCGTAAGTCATTTGTTATTTAATTCACTTTATTTAATAAATTAAGTAGAATGGATGGATATTTTAATGAATGGATTGGATGGTAGAAATATGCTTGTTAGTATGAATACGATAGACTTACGGAAAGTTAGTATGCAAGATCTTAACCATGTGGGCGGTAAAAATGCTTCTTTGGGGGAGATGCTTGGTGGTTTGAGCGCGGCTAATATTTGTGTTCCACAAGGTTTTGCAACTACTGCGAGTGCCTTTCGTAAATTTCTTGCACAAAATAGTCTTGATAAAAAAATTCATGAATTATTAAGTGACTTGGATGTTGATGATGTTAATGAGCTTTTAAAAGTTGGGAAAACTATTCGTGAATGGATAATTGCGACACCCTTTATACCAGAGTTCGAAAAAGATGTGCGCGATGCTTATGCAGAACTAAGTGCGCAAATCGGAAGTGATAATTTTAGTGTCGCGGTGCGTTCTTCAGCAACTGCGGAAGATTTGCCTAATGCCTCTTTTGCTGGCCAACAGGAAACATATTTAAATATTAGTGGAATTGATGCAGTTCTAACCGCGATTAAAAAGGTCTTTGCATCTTTATATAATGATAGAGCTATCTCTTATCGCGTACATAATAACTTTGTACATAGTGAAGTTGCATTATCGGTTGGCATTCAGCAGATGATAAGAAGTGATTTAGCATCAAGCGGCGTTATGTTTACTATTGATACTGAATCTGGTTTTGCTGGAGCAGTTTTTATTACTTCGTCTTATGGGTTAGGTGAGTTAGTTGTGCAAGGCGCTGTTAATCCTGATGAGTTTTATGTATATAAAGATACCTTAAAAGCAGGTCAATCTGCAGTAGTTAGGCGTAATCTTGGTTCAAAGCTTAATAAGATGGTGTATTGCGATACACATGCTGTGCAAACTGTTGCAGTTCCTAAAGATAAACAAATCCAATTTTCGTTGACAAATGTAGAAGCGGAAGAGCTTGCGCGTTATGGAGTTTTGATTGAAAAGCATTATGGTAGGCCTATGGATATTGAGTGGGCTAAAGATGGACTTAGTGGAAAGATATATATCTTACAAGCGCGACCTGAAACGGTTGAAAGTCGCAGTAATAAACAAGTACTAGAAAGATATAATTTAAGTGCGCGTGGTGAAGTATTATGTACTGGGCGTAGCATTGGACAGAAAATTGGCCAAGGACGGGTGCGAGTTATTTTAGATATTAAAGATATGCATTTAGTTGAAAAGGGCGATGTATTAGTTGCGGATATGACCGATCCTGATTGGGAGCCAATCATGAAACGTGCTTCGGCAATTGTGACTAATCGTGGCGGTAGAACTTGCCATGCTGCAATCATTGCGCGAGAGCTTGGCATTCCTGCAGTTGTTGGCTGTGGGGATGCGACTAAAGTTATTGCGAATGGTCGTGAAGTTACAGTTAGTTGTGCAGAGGGTGAAAATGGTTATATCTATAATGGTATTATCCCCTTTGAAAAGGTCTCGTTAAATGTTGATAACATGCCAGAATTACCAGTTAAAGTTATGTTAAATGTTGGTAATCCTGAGCGTGCTTTTGATTTTCAATCAATTCCAAATTCTGGAGTAGGACTTGCGAGACTTGAGTTTTTAATTTCCAATACAATTGGTATTCATCCTAAAGCATTGCTTGAGTTTGAAAAATTACCAGATGCTAAATTAAAAGCCTTTATTGCAGATAAAGTTGCTGCTTATTCATCACCTGTTGAATATTACATTGAAAGATTAAAAGAAGGGGTTGCAACTATTGCTGCTGCTTTTAATCCCAAGCCAGTTATTGTTAGACTTTCCGATTTTAAATCTAATGAATATGCAAATCTTATTGGTGGAAACTTATACGAGCCAGAAGAAGAAAATCCTATGTTAGGTTTTCGTGGTGCTTCGCGTTACGTCGCATCTCACTTTGAGGATTGTTTTGCGCTTGAATGTATTGCGATTAAGCGTGTGCGTGAAGATATGGGGCTACGTAATGTTGAAATAATGATTCCTTTTGTGCGCACAATTTCGGAAGCTAAAAATGTCATTGATGTTTTAGCCAAGCATGGTCTTGTTCGAGGGCAAAATGGGCTTCGCATTATTATGATGTGTGAGTTACCTTCAAATGCGCTACTTGCTAATGAATTTTTAGAATATTTTGATGGATTTTCAATAGGTTCTAATGACTTAACGCAGTTAACTTTAGGTTTGGATAGGGATTCAGGATTAGTTGCAGCGCAATTTGATGAGCGTGATGCAGCAGTTAAAGCGTTGTTGCATATGGCGATTGTTGCTTGTAAGAAGCAAAATAAATACGTTGGTATTTGTGGCCAAGGGCCATCAGATCATCCAGATTTTGCTAAATGGTTAATGCAAGAAGGGATAGATAGTATTTCGTTAAATCCTGATTCAGTTGTCGATACTTGCGTATTTTTAGGCAAATTAGATAAAAGGCACGCAAATGTCTGAAGGACATCTTGATCCTGCCGGTGGTGTAATCCTTTGGGGGACATTGTTATTGTTCCTCGGGATAATAGGTCGTTATATTGCAAGACGCTGTAATCAGGCAGGAGTTCTTGGTGAGCTTTTGATGGGAGTGCTTATCGGTAATGTGTTATATTTTTCTGGTATGGAAATTATGTACATTTTACGAGATAGTCCGGCAATTTTTACAATTGTACAAAAAATTCTTGAGGGGATAAATCGTCAGGAGGCGGTAAATTCTGTTATTAGTGATAAACATTATGCGCAGCAAGTTTATAAGGCTTTAAGCGGTATTAATGCTATCGATTATGTAAGAGTAACTTATGTAGTTGATATTTTTTCGCGCTATGGTGTGATATTTCTATTATTCATGGTTGGCTTGGAAAGTTCTCTTACTGAGCTTAAAAAAACTGGTAAAGAGTCGTTATTGGTTGCGATTATTGGAGTGGTCGCACCGATTTTACTTGGGATGTTGGCTGTTTATGTTTTTCTACCTAATGCTGATAAGAATTCAGCTTTATTTATCGGCGCAACATTATCTGCGACAAGTGTTGGGATAACCGCACGTGTACTTAAGGATATGCATAAATTAAACACTCGTGAATCAAAGACTATTCTTGGCGCTGCGATGATTGATGATGTTTTAGGATTGGTGCTTTTAGCAATTGCGACTGGTATGGTTATAAATAATACAGTTGATTTTATCGGTATTGCTAAAATTATTGTGATGTCTTTGTTGTTTTTTCCTATAACATTGTTAGCTGGGCCGATAGCTCTTCGGAAAATGATTAAGTATTCTAATTTCTTAGATCCATGGGAATCAAAGCTTTTAATTAGTTTTATTTTTGTTATGGGTTTTTCATGGCTTGCGACAGTTGTGCAAATGTCTTCAATAATAGGGGCGTTTGTTGCAGGGATTATTTTGCATGATGGGTTTTTTGAGTCGCGCGAGAAGGAGTTAAAAAATCCATTGAGTGTTAAGAATTTAATGGCGCCGTTTGAAGCAATTTTTGCGCCATTGTTTTTTATGTTAATTGGTATTCAGGTGCGTGTTGAAACATTTTTAGATTTGCATGTTTTGATTATGGCATTGGTTTTAACTATTGTTGCAGTAATTGGTAAGTTATTGAGTGGTTTTGGAGCGCATAAGAAAGATAATCGCTTGTTGGTTGGGATTGGGATGATGCCAAGAGGAGAAGTTGGTTTGATTTTTGCCTCAGTTGGTAAGAGCATTGGGGTTATTAATGATGAGTTATTTACTAGTGTAATTTTGATGATAGTGATAACAACGATAGTTACACCGTATTTTTTGAAAAAAAGATATAAAATATAGTATAGTAGCCACACTGCCATTAAGTTAATGAGTTACGTTGATTCCGCTCAGGCTGAGGAGGCGTAAACGCCTCCTCAGCCTGAGCGGATCGAGGTAAATTTTGAATAAAAAATC
>CAZADN010000132.1:0-5801 GCA_964483895.1 uncultured Legionellaceae bacterium | reverse complement strand
GCTTATCTTCTAGTTCTAAGGTTGTTTTATTGGAATTTAGTAAGGCTCTCACATCTCGAATGATTATTTCTTCAAATATGATGCGATTATCTCGTAATTTAGAGTTTAATATGGCGCGGGTTTCATTATCGGTTCGGTTGATTTCTAATAGAGAGAAAGACATAAAAAACCTCCTGTTTTAGTCAATTAAGCAGCGCATATCGCCAATATGCAATTTTTGATGTTAGTTTATACTAGATTTAGATCTATTGCCATGTAAGAGGTCGTTTATTTTATAATTAACGCATTTGTGATTTAAAAATATCTTATTGCTCGTATTTTAATTAATATATTGTGGTATAATTTGCCAGAGTTTTTTGTAAGTCCTGTAGGAGTGTTTGTTGAGTAATAAGGTTGGTTTTTTATTTTTAAGTAAGCTCGCAGTTTGTCATGTGCTATTGATTTTATTTAGTAATGTTTTAGTGCAATATCCTTTTAGTCTGTTAGGCGTGCATTCTACATGGGGGGCGATAACATACCCTTTGATTTTTATCTTATCTGACTTAACTACGCGTTTATGCGGTGTGGATATTGCGCGAAAAGTGGTTCTGTTAAGTATGATTCCTGGTTTGGTTTTATCTTATTTGGTATCTAGTTATTTCGCAAACGGGATGAGCTTGGATATATTTAAATTATTTAATATGCCATTACGTATTGCTTGTGCGTGTTTTGTTGCTTATGTGGTTGGGCAAATATTGGATATTACAGTATTTCAGCGTTTTAGAAATAATGCTTCTTGGTGGGTGGCTCCTACACTTTCAAGTGCGGTTGGGAATTTAGTTGATACGGTTTTGTTTTTTAGTATTGCTTTTTATAACTGCGAGGATCTTTTTTTAAGTCAGAATTGGCCTGAAATTGCTTTGGTTGATATGAGTTTTAAAATAATAATTAGTCTCTTTGCGTTTGTACCTATTTATGGCATGTTGTTAACGCGCCTCATTTATTTATAATTTCGCTAATGGTAAAAATTCTTCTTGTTGCGCTAAATTTATTTTTAAATTTAGCCAGTCCTTCTGCTCGCATCTGTGGAGCGTGATTTGTTAGATAATTATTAAGATTATCTTCTGAGTCGATATAATATTGTACTGTAATGTTATTAGAAATTTTGTTATTTTGCTCGGTTAATAGTTGAGCTTTACTAAAGCCTGGAAAGTTTAAGATTTCTTGGATGTGTTTTTTAAGCCACGTTATGTATGTGGCATAGATATCCGTATCTATTTGTAGATTTACTTCGTAAATTAGCAAGTTTGGCTCCTGGTTACCGTGGATGCGCTGGTTTCTATTTGAATTTTCATTACTATATTATCCTAAGGTTTAATGTGTTATTAAATTCATGCATGTCTTGTTCTACTGCGTGAAGAGATTCTTCTAACATGCTTAAGGATGGTGATTCTAGGTTTTTTGCGTCATGTATGGCCTTTTTTAAACTATTTTGGCTTGCAGTTAACATGTTATTTGCAAGTAAAGTTTGAATTTTTAAAATATTATCTTCATCCGTTTTATCTCTAAAAATGTTGATAAATTCATCAGTGAATAGTAAATTTTTTACTCTGAATAGTATTGATGCTATTAGTTGATTTACTAATATACTATCTTCTTTTGAGATATTAGCTATAAATAATTGCTTTAATCCAGATACTGATGCCCAATAATGAGCTCCATTGAATGTATCTATAACTCTCTCAAGATAATCATTTGCAAGTTTGCGCTTATTGTATTTTATATTTTTAATTTTGGAGAAGTCATCGTTTGGGGGTAATTCTAAATGGTGACGCGCCATGCAAGAGCTATCAAAATTGATTTGTAACTTTAATAAGTTTTGTAAGATTTGTATTTGTGGCACTATAGTTGCTTGTTGAGCATTTATCAACGGGATATCAAAATCGGTTGATAAGCCTAAAAGATAGTTGCCTATAATGGATTGCTCTTTTAGATACGATAAGTACTGGTTAAAGTAATAATATAATTTAAGTCTGTTTTCTAAAGCTTCTGCAGTTGGAGCGTTATTTTTTTGTGCTTTTGCGTATTCTAATTTATAGATGTTATCAAGCTCTGCAAATAGGTTATGTGCATTTGAGGCAAGCATCGCAACATGTTTGGTGACACTGTCTAGAAAAATTTCGAGTAAATGAATGTCCTTTGTATCAAATTTAAATTGCGATTTTAGGACTATAAGATAATAATTCATTTGTTTGGTAAAAATTGTTTCTTGCAATAAATTAAAAAAATTATTAAAAATATCGCTCTGGCTATCTTCGGAGTTAATTTTTTGTATTTTAGTGGCAGCGGTTGCAGTATAAGTGTTTATTTGTCTGGCAAAAAAAGAATATATCTTATGTGAGCCGGCAGTATTTCTGTACTGTTGTTTGAATTCTCTTAGTTTTTTTTGAATACTTCTTTTTTCATTTGGGTCAAAAGCGTTATTTTCAGCTAATTTTGCGTATTTTATGACTTCATCATAGAATGGCGCGTGGCGCACTATCTCTGTAAGTAGGCTATATATTTGAAATGCAGAGTTTGCTTGCAATCTTCTGATGTAAGGTTCATTCTCACAGTATCTTTCTAAACAATTAATAATATCTAATGCAGTATCCAATTCTTCAAATTGCCCAAAATGAATGCTAAAAGTTTTATTTGCTGTTATTCTAATTTGATGTTCTTTGTCTATCTTAGGAATGACCTTGTTTATTAGAGATATGGCAATATGATTGAAAAGTTGAAAGAAATAAAATAACTGATACTCATCCAATGGGGCGGTATTTTTAGGATCTGTGGTTAATTTTTGCCAGTGAAGCATTATTGTAGGTAAGTCTTGTTCTTCTACTCCCTTTGAGACTATAGCAGAATAGCAAAGCATTTGACCTTCTTGGGCTTTATCGCTTGCCTCAGTAAAATATTCTGATGCAGTTTCTATTAGGGTATTATATTCGTTCGTGTCTTTAGCAAAAGATTTACTATCTAGTATGTAAATCTGGCCAGTATATGTTGCAACTTGTTGTTTTTGTATGTTTTGCAAACAAGTATATTGATGAGGTGCTATGTATTTATAAATTTCTTCTAAGATATCCCAAGCCTTATTAGCATCATTTAATAAAATATACACCTCTAATTGATGGCCAAGAGCATCAAAAACGCTATATTTAAGAGAAATATCTTCTGAAGATAGCGCATTTTCCGCATTTTCATCTAAGAACTTTTCAATTTTGGCGAGTCCTTCAATATGCCCTTTTTTTTCTAAATCAATTTTTATTTCAAGTTTTAAAGTTTTCCATGCTGTTGAAAAATTAAAAAGCTGACGTAAATTATATTTTACTGAAAGTTCTTCCCAAAGAGCTTGCTCTTCAGCTTTTGTTTTTTCAGTCTTTCGAGTTAAGACTTGAGTTTTAGGGATTATAGCTATGGTATTAGAGTCATCATCACTTTGCACTTGTTCGGCTGCGGCCTGGGGCTCTATAGTTATTTCATTTTTTGCTTGTTTGGCTTTTGTCAGTAAATAAATATATTGACTGCTATATTCGCTAAATAATAATAAATTTTCAAACTCATTAGCTGCTGGTTTATAGTTTGCGGTTTGTAATAAATAGGCATAAGCATCTAGGCGAAATCCAATTGTGAAGCGCTGAAACTCTAAAAATTTGTCTGATAGTAGCGCGGGATTATCATTAACTAATTTATTAAGTTGAAATAACTTGAAGCGATGAAAGATATCTAATGCATTTGCTAATAAATTTCTATTATTATCTGACTCATATATTGTACCCAAATAATCTTGTAGGTCGTTAAAGAAATTTTCATTACCAATATTAAGATCTATTGCAAATATCCAATTATTTTGAAATTTTGTTTCTGGGAAAAGGTGGTTAAATATTGTTATTAGATAATGGGCCGAGGTTTCAACCATTCTATTTAATTCCGCATTGTTTAACCAATCAGCATTTTTAATGGCTTGCTTAAGAATTTCATGAATTGTGTTTAAATCAGATCTTGCAAATAGATCAGTTACTGTTTCGGACAGATGCATGCCGTCAAAACAAATTAAATTATAAAACGTGTCGTTTGCACGCATTTTTTCAGCATTAGATGTACAGGATGTATGCATGATTGTGTTGCATGCACGCATGGTTCTAAGATTATCAGATTGTTCCTGCATGGACGACATAAGAGAAAATAACCATTCTTTAGCCCCAGCAAGTAAATTTGTTTTTTCAATCGCTTCGTAATATTGTTTAAACAATTGTGCGGACCTTTGTAATGCACTGTAAAGAGATTGTTCTAGAAAACCTATTTGTTTCAAAATAGCTATATAAAATTTCTGGATTTCTAGAGCATCGTCCAATAAATTTAAATATTCTTGTGGTGAAGTTTCTTTATTCTTTCTAGCATCCCGAAGCAATATATAAGCGCGATGTGATAAATCTGTATATGCTCTTTTGACTTCGTATTTACGTTTTTGAGTATTGTGAGTTTTGCCAAAGTATTTTTCATTTAATAACTCTAATTCATCTTTTAGTAATTGATTGGCAGCAGTATGTGAAGTTTTTAATAACTCTGTATTTATTTGAAAAGTAGTTAATTCTGTTTGTGTTCCTTGTTCGAAAGTCTTAGGTTTTTCTATTGCATCATATACATTCAAGATTCTTGTTAATATACCAGTGCTTTCATCTTCTGGTAAAGGGTCGTTAAGCGTTTGCTCGATAGCTAATCTTTTGATTTCTTGGCTAAAGCGTAAAGCGTCTTGTTGTTTGTAATTGTCATAAACATTTAAGAGTTTGCTAAGTTCGAGCCTTTGTTGATTATAATTTTTGGTTATTTCCAAGCTTTGAATATAGCATTCTCTGATTAAAATTGATGTGTTAAATAAAATATGGATGTTTGTATTTTTGGATTGAGAATTATTAATTAGCTCTTCTAAAAGATTTGTTATTAAAACTGCTTGGTGCAAATCATCTGTTATTAATTCTACTGGGATGCGTACAAGTTGTTTACTTAGAGCTTGTAACTCTATTATAAAACTATGAATCATTTTTTCGCTTTTTAGTGTTTCATGTTGTGCGAAATACTCTTGTACATTTGAAAATAAGGTATTAAGTCTTATTGATGGTATATTTTCTGCTGAGATAAGACTATTTAAATCAATGGAGTCTGTTTGTATTTCAGCATTTACTTTGGTTTCTGGAAGTGTATTCATAAAATTTTTTACCAATTATTAACAGACCCAAGACAGTTTGAGATGCGTCTGTGAGGAAGCTTTGAGCATTAATTTGCAATAAAATTGCTCCGCTTACTTACGTGCGCGGCTCGGATGCGCGGTTCGTATTTTCAAAAATCACTAACATTACATTATTGTTAGGCATTTGGCAAATAATAGTGATTCATTGTGTTAAATATGGTGTAATTTTAGTAAATATATTAAATCTGCAAAAATAGTTGGTTGGTAACATGCCGTTAAGTCAGATTTGGATAATTCTGGAAAGTACCATTTAAGTAATCTACGCGCTTGGAGTAGGCGGTTAGCTAATTTTAATTTACCAATAAAAAAATGTGAATTAATCTGTATAGGCATTTACTTAATTTTTTTGTGGATTAGCGCTTGTGCCGGCTAAGATACCGCCGTCGATGTTTAATTCTGTGCCAGTTATGTATTTTGACTCATCTGAGCCTAAATATACTACTGCATAGGCAACATCGATTGGCTCCCCCATATGACCAATAGGTATTCCGGTTGCAAGGTGTGCCATCATTTCTTGTTCGGACAGGTCCTC
>CAZADN010000131.1:0-5842 GCA_964483895.1 uncultured Legionellaceae bacterium | reverse complement strand
GCAAATATTGCGTAATTTTCGTGGGCCGTACGCGCTATTTTGCATATCATGGTTTTCATTTCCCCATAATTTTGTATAAATGCGTTTTGCATCTTGATATAAGTGCTCTGCAAGAGATTTTTTCAAGAAATCACGAATATTTAAGGCCGGCTCCACATCTATCTCGCTAATCTCATTCGCTAAATCTTCAAAGCTTGGTAAAGTCAGAACTTCAGCGCGTAAGGCACTATCTAAAGTTTCATCATTTAATATATGTTTAAAACAATCTAAAAGATCTACTGGGATTTTTGCGGAATTATTTTGATAACTTGTGATTAAAAAACGTTTTGCCAAAGATTGCGCCGTATCCCATTTTGCAAATCCATCAGTCTCAAACTTTAAAATATTTTGTAATTCTTGAAAATTATTATCAGTTTTTAAAATTATCGGAGCTGAGAAATCGCGCAATAAAGATATAGTTGGTTTTATTGCTAAATTATTAAACTTAAAGGTTTCAGTAAATTCACGTAATTCCATAATACCGCTATCAATTTCTTCGCCAGTTTCATTAAATAAAGCATACTTAATTGGAATATGAAAAGGCTTAACAGGTATATCATCTTTGCGACAAGATTGGGTGAATGTTAATGTAAGCGTATTGTTATTAAAGCTTGATGTAACTTCAACAATCGGCGTTCCAGGTTTATCATACCAATATTTAAATTGCTGCAAATCGCGCGCGTTGGCATCTTCCATAGCGGCTACGAAATCATCTATTGTCACAGCTTCGCCATCATGTCTTTTAAAATATAAATCCATGCCGCGTCTAAAGCCTTCTTTGCCAAGTAAAGTGTGTTGCATTCTGATTACTTCGGCGCCTTTATTATAAATAGTTGCTGTATAAAAATTGTTTACTTCTTGATATGAAGTAGGTCGTACCGGATGCGCCATCCTGCCTGCATCTTCTGGAAATTGGGCGCTACGTAAAATACGCACATCTTGAATGCGGTTTACGGCTCGCGAATTCATATCACGCGAAAATTCTTGATCTCTAAATACAGTCAAACCTTCTTTAAGGCTTAATTGAAACCAGTCTCGGCATGTTACACGATTGCCAGTCCAGTTATGAAAATATTCGTGCGCAACAACACCTTCAATATCAGCAAAATCAGTATCGGTGGCACTTTCTTTGGTGCCTAAAATAAATTTAGAATTAAAAATATTTAACCCTTTGTTTTCCATGGCGCCCATATTAAAATCACTTACTGCAACTATCATAAAAGTCGCTAAGTCATATTCAAGGCCATAAACTTCTTCATCCCAACGCATGGCCTTTTGTAAAGAGCGCATTGCATGTTCACATTTTTGAATATCTTTAGGTTCAACATAAATACGTAAATCAACCTCTTTTCCAGACATAGTTATAAATTTGTCTTGAATATGTAAAAGCTTACCTGCGACTAAAGCGAATAAATAAGAAGGTTTTTTAAATGGGTCTTCCCATATTGTAAAATGTTTATTATTAGGTAAATCACCACTTGCAATTAAATTACCATTGGCTAAAAGTACAGGGAATAAAGTTTTATCAGCGATAATTTTGGTAGTATAAGTTGTTAAGACATCTGGTCTATCGTAAAAGTAAGTTATGCGTCTGAAGCCATGTGCTTCGCATTGGGTACATAAGATAGAATTGGTTTTAAAAAGTCCTGCAAGTTTGGTATTTTTTTGTGGCTCGAGATGGGTTACTATTTCTAGTTCGAATTTATCTAATGGAGTATCAATAATTAGTTCATCATTGTTGATGCTGTAGGAATTTTTAGCTAATTCTTGATTATTGAGTTTAAGACTAATTAGTGTTAATTCATCGCCATTTAAACATAAATGTCCAGGAGATATTCTTTGGATTTCTAATATGCTTTTAACTAATACAAAATCTGGATTGATATCAAATTCGAGATGAATATTATTGATACTGAAGTTTGTTGGTGTGTAATCTTTTAAGTATGTAGTCAAATTTAACTCCTAAATTCTCCGCTCCCTCACGGTCGCGGCTCTGAGCAATCCGAGCCGCGACCGTGAGGGAGCGGAGATTTATTAAACATTGAATTATTGTAACAAATACTAAAAAATATTTTTAGATAAATATTCAATTAAAACCAGTGCAGCATAATAAATTTCATTCTATACTGTATTTAATAAAAATAAAAAATAGCCTTGAGGTTGCATATGAGTACACAAAAATTTTTGGATGAGTACGCTAAACGATATGAGATTAATAGAGAAGAAGAAATGGGTTTGGATGAGTACCTAGACCTTTGTTCTAAAGATCCGATGGCATATGCCAATCCCGCAGAAAGATTACTTAAAGCAATAGGTGAACCAGAAGAAGTTGATACACGTAACGACCCAATTTTATCACGTATATTTTCTAATAAAATTATTCAACGTTATAAAGTTTTTAATGATTTTTTCGGTATGGAAGAGCCAATTGAGCAGATAGTTGGTTTTTTAAAACATGCCGCTCAAGGTCTTGAAGAAGTAAAGCAAGTTTTATATTTACTTGGCCCAGTTGGTGGCGGTAAATCATCACTTGCAGAAACTTTGAAAGATTTAATGGAACATACTCCCATTTATGCTATTAAAGGCTCACCAGTGTATGAATCGCCTCTTGGGTTATTTAAAGCCGATGAAGATGGTGATATTTTATTGGAAAAATATGGAATTCCTAAGCGCTATTTACGTTTTATTATGTCGCCATGGGCTATCAAAAGATTGCATGAGTTTAATGGTGACATTAGTAAATTTAGAGTAATTAAAGTAAAACCTTCACGTGCTAAGCAAATTGCTATTGCGAAAACAGAACCAGGTGATGAAAATAACCAAGATATTTCATCTCTAGTTGGTAAAGTAGATATTCGTAAATTAGAAGAGTTTTCACAGGATGACCCGGATGCATATAGTTATTCAGGTGGTTTATGTCGTGCAAACCGCGGGTTGCTTGAATTTGTTGAAATGTTTAAGGCGCCAATTAAGGTTCTACACCCATTATTAACAGCAACTCAAGAGGGTAACTATAACCCAACAGAAGGTCTATCATCCATTCCTTTTGAAGGTGTAATTCTCGCACATTCTAATGAATCGGAGTGGCAGACTTTTCGCAATAATAAAAATAATGAAGCTTTTATTGATAGGATTAATATTGTTAAAGTGCCGTATTGTTTACGCGTATCTGAAGAATTAAAAATATATCAAAAACTTTTAGATACCAGTTCTTTAGTTAATTCTCCTTGCGCCCCTGGGACTTTAAATATGCTCGCGCAATTTTCAGTCTTAACAAGACTTAAAGAGCCGCAAAATTCCAGTATATATTCTAAACTTCGTGTTTATAATGGTGAAAGTTTAAAAGATACCGATCCTAAAGCCAAGTCTTATCAAGAATATCGGGATTTCGCGGGAGTTGATGAAGGCATGAGTGGTATTTCTACACGCTTTGCTTTTAAAATCTTATCAAAAGTTTTTAACTTCGATCATACCGAGGTAGCAGCTAATCCAGTGCACTTATTATATGTGCTTGAAAGACAAATTGAACAAGAACAATTTGCGCAGGAATTACAAGAAAAATACTTATCTTTCCTTAAAGAGTTTTTAACTCCTAAATATGTTGAATTTATCGGTAAAGAAATTCAAACAGCTTATTTAGAGTCTTATTCTGAGTATGGGCAAAATATCTTTGATAGATATATTACTTATGCTGATTTTTGGATTCAAGATCAAGATTATCGTGATCCTGATACTGGAGAAATATTTGATAGAGAAGCATTAAATAACGATCTAGAAAAAATTGAAAAACCAGCGGGTATTTCTAATCCAAAAGACTTTAGAAATGAGGTTGTAAATTTTGTGTTAAGAGCGCGTGCTAATAATCATGGTAATAATCCTAAATGGAATAGTTATGAAAAATTAAGAACAGTAATTGAGAAGAAGATGTTTTCAAATACTGAAGATTTATTACCAGTTATTTCATTTAACGCTAAATCATCTGAAGAGGATAAGAAAAAGCATGAAGATTTTATTGCACGGATGGTTGATAAAGGCTATACCAGAAAACAAGTTAGATTACTTTGTGAATGGTATTTGCGTGTGCGAAAATCACAGTAAAAAGTGCTAATTTATAAGGGTGAAAAGTATGACCCAATTAATAGATCGGCGTAAGTCCGGGAATAAAAGCACGGTAAATAGACGGCGATTTTTACAACGTTATAAACAACAAATAAAAAAAGCCGTCTTTGATGCTATAGGTAAGCGCAGTATCACTGACATTGATAAAGGTGAACAAGTTATCATTCCTTCTCATGATATATCAGAGCCACGTTTTCAACATGGGCAAGGGGGCGTGGTAGATAGAGTTTTACCTGGTAATGATCAATTTATTGTTGGTGATACAGTCTCTAAACCATCGCAAAATTCTGGGCAAGGTACAGGTGATGGTGAAGCTAGTGATAGTGGTGAAGGCACGGATGATTTTGTTTTTCAATTATCAAGAGAAGAGTTCTTGGAAATGTATTTTGAAGATTTGGAGTTGCCATTACTTGTAAAAAAAGAACTAGCAACTATTAATACTTTTAAAAATATCCGTGGCGGGGTAACTTCAACAGGAATCCCAACTAATATCAATGTGTTAAAGTCAATGCGTCAAGCAACTGGACGAAGACTCGCACTTTCATCAACTTTTAAAAAACGTTTACATGAGGCTGAAGCTGAACTTGAAAAACTTCAACAAAAATCTAAACCAGATAAAGACGCTTTGCAAAAGTTATTAGATGAAATTGCTGTTTTAAAAAAGAAAATAGCCGCTGTACCTTTTATTGACTCACTTGATTTGCGTTACAATAATAAGGTGCGTATACCGGCTCCAACTACTAAAGCAGTAATGTTTTGTATAATGGATGTATCGGGTTCAATGGATGAACAGAAAAAGGATATAGCAAAACGCTTTTTCATTTTACTTTATCTATTTTTAAAACGTAATTATACCAATATAGATTTGGTTTTTATAAGGCATCATACTTCTGCTAAAGAAGTGGATGAAAATGACTTTTTTTACTCTCGAGAAACAGGCGGAACGGTGGTTTCTAGTTCATTAGAATTACTGCATGAAATTATTACCAATCGTTATAGTCCTGCGCAGTGGAATATTTATGTTGCACAAGCCTCAGACGGCGATAATTGGAATGCAGATTCTCCTTTTTGTTTTGAATTAATGCAGAAAAAGATTATGCCTTTGGTGCAATATTTTTCTTATATTGAAATTATGCCGCGCCATCATCAAAGTCTTTGGGAAGTATATGAAAAAATAAGTGAGACATTTGAAAATTTTTCTATGGAAAATATTGATAATGTAACCAACATTTATCCAGTTTTTCGAGAATTATTTAAAAGGAAAACTGTATGAAAAAGAAACTCATCTCGACAGAAGCTGAATGGACTTTTGATTTAATTGAAAAATACGATTTTGAAATAGCGCGCATTGCTAAAAAGTATCAATTAGATACTTACCCTAATCAAATTGAAATGATTTCTTCAGAGCAAATGTTGGATGCTTATGCATCCTCAGGAATGCCAATAAATTATAGTCATTGGTCTTTTGGTAAGCATTTTATGACTTATGAAAAGAATTATCAGCGCGGAGCAATGGGCCTTGCTTATGAGCTTGTCATAAATTCCAACCCATGTATTGCTTACTTAATGGAAGAAAATACTATGGCCATGCAAGCATTAGTAATCGCACATGCTTGTTATGGTCATAATTCATTTTTTAAGAATAATTATTTATTTAAAATGTGGACCTCCGCCGATGCGATTA
>CAZADN010000130.1:0-5858 GCA_964483895.1 uncultured Legionellaceae bacterium | reverse complement strand
GCGCAATTTGCATGCAATGTTACTTTTCACATTTTGTTTCCAGTTATTAATATTGCAATGGCTTGGTTTTTATTATTTTTTAAATTGCGGTTTAATAAAACTAAAGAACAATATTGGATGGATGCTTATCAGTTTTGGACCAAAATCTTCGCCCTTGGTTTTGCGATAGGTATTGTAACTGGTGTAGTAATGTCATTCCAGTTTGGTGCTAATTGGCCTGGATTTATGGGGACTTTTGGAGATGTTGCAGGTCCTCTTTTAGCTTACGAGGTTTTAACTGCTTTTTTCTTAGAAGCGACCTTTCTGGGAATAATGCTGTTTGGTTATAGCAGAGTTTCTAATCGTGTACATACAATTGCGACAGTAACTGTTGCAATTGGCACAAGTTTATCTGCATTTTGGATTTTAGCATTGAATAGTTGGATGCAAACTCCTGATGGTTTTTCTATGATAAATGGCCGTGCGCATGTAGATAATTGGTTATCTGTTATTTTTAATCCATCTTTTCCATATCGGTTTACTCATATGCTTCTAGCTTCAGGAATAACCGCATCCTTCTTGATTGCTGGTGTTTCTGGTTATAGATGGCTTAGAAAAGATAGGGGTAAAGATGTTCTTGTTTCTATACGCTCAGCTATATATTTAGTTGCTTTATTAGTTCCAGTGCAAATATATGTTGGTGATTTGCATGGGTTAAATACTTTTAAATATCAACCACAGAAAATAGCAGCAATAGAAGGGCTTTGGGAGACAACTCAAGGTGCGCCATTGGTTTTATTTGCTTTGCCTAATGAAAATAATAAGCGTAATGACTATTCTCTTGAGATACCACATGGAGCGAGTTTATTTTTAACTCACAAATTTGATGGTGAAATTAAAGGCTTAAACGAATTTGCTGACGCGTATCCACCAGTTGCAAAAGTATTTTGGAGCTTTAGAATAATGGTTGGGGTTGGATTGTTAATGTTAGCAACTGCGTGGTTGGGATTTTATTTGTTTAGAAAAAATCGTGAGAGTATTCCTAATTATTATGCGAAGTTATTGTATGTTATGACCTTCTCTGGGTGGCTTGCGACGGTTGCCGGATGGTATGTTACAGAAATAGGCAGACAACCTTGGCTTGTTCAAGGCGTGTTAACTACTACTAATGCGGCAGCACCAGTTGCGGAAAATCTTTTAATAACTTCGTTAACTATGTATATTTTGATTTATACGTTCCTATTTATATCTTTTATTACAACAATTTTTTATATGGCTCGTAATCAAAAAAATCATAAAAAAGATTTGATTTACCCAGCTTCTGGAGAAGCAATTGTTGATGTTATTTCATCGTAATTTAAAAATTTATCTTCGCAGTTGTTAAGCTTAGTGAGGATAGGTTTAATTTGTTAAGGAATATTATGTTAGATGTAATAAATGAAGCTACTTGGCTACCTTTAGTTTTTGCAGGGCTTATTGGTCTTGCTGTATTGGTTTATGCGATTTTGGATGGGTACGATCTAGGTGTTGGGATGTTAATGCATTTTACTAAAAATGCAGATGAAAAAGATAATATGATTGCATCAATAGGTCCATTTTGGGATGCAAATGAGACTTGGTTAGTGCTAGGTATAGGTTTGCTTTTAGTTGCTTTTCCAGTTGCTTATAGCATAGTTTTAACTGAATTGTATTTACCATTTACTGTAATGTTATTTAGCCTAATGTTACGTGGTGTGTCTTTTGATTTTCGTACTAAAGCGAAAACAGCTTATCGAAGTTTTTGGAATAAAGCTTTTTTTGTAGGTTCACTTGGTATGGCATTTACACAAGGATATATTTTAGGCGCATATACTATCGGTTTTCAAAAGGGCTTAAGTGCTTGCATATTTTCTTTGGTTGTTGGTTTGGCTGTAGTCTTTGCTTATTGTTTGATAGGAGCTACTTGGTTAATAATGAAGTCAGAGGGAGATTTACAAAAAAAGGCTATCATTTGGGCAAGATCTAGTTTATTTTATACTGCTCTTAGTATTATTGTTATTTCTATTTTCACACCTTTTGTAAGCTTGCGTGTCTATCATACCTGGTTTATCTTTCCTAACGTTTTATTACTTGGTGCGGTTTTATTTGCAACTATTTCATTGATAGTGGCGTTATTAGTCTTTTTAAGAAGTGCATCTAGTAATGATGATAAATTATGTTGGGTGCCATTTGTTGCAACTATAGGAATATTTTTATTGTGTTTTGCAGGCTTAGTATATAGCTTTTACCCATATATCATTCCCAATAGAATTAGCGTGTATGATACAATTACTTCTAATGAGTCATTAGCTATTATGCTACTTGGTGCAGTTATTGTTTTTCCATTGCTTATTGCTTACACTTATTTTACTTATAAGGTGTTTCATGGCAAGACTAAGGCTCTCAGTTATAACTAGGGTTGTGAATGTTAGTTTGATCTTTAGGCGGCTCATCGCCTCGTGTTTTTGGTTGAAAGCATGGGGCTGATAATCCCTTGTTTTCTAGTATTTCTTCTTGAATAATGGTTTTATTATAGCAAGAGTGTGCTTCAAATTCATTAACCATGAATCGTTCTATGCTTCCAAAAATTTTACGAGCATTTAGTGGAAATATTAAGCCAATTATTGCGGAAATCTCTAATGCGATTACAAGAAGAGGCGCAAGAATTATTTTAATTAAATCCTTTAGTGCATTATAAGCATGTAAAGAGGAGTTTTCTCTATCCGTAAGGATTTTGCTAAGATTTAACAACATCTTGAACATGCTAGCTATAATTTGTATTGCAGCAAAACTCACATGAATTATTGGTACGCAAAATGTTGCCAACAGAAATAATTTAAAACGAATAACAAATCTTGAATCATTTAAATAATAGTGTTTGGATGTTTCATCTAATATAGATCTACCAGATTTTTGAGTAGAATAATTTCTTGGCCATAAAAGTGTTGGTTTAAAATGATTTAGTTCAACATCTGAAACAAAAAAAGACGTCATTACAATCCATAAAACATATTTTGTTTTGCGATTGTACACAATAGATTGATAACTATCAATAAATATGATGAGTAATTTGTTTTAGTCTTAGCCTTATACTATGGAAACTCAATTTTTTGACAAAGAGCATGAAGATCGTTACTTAAAATAAAAAAATAGAGTTCATAGTGAGTTCTTAAGGTCCAGTAAAACTTGGTGTCATATCTAAATTTTCTAATTCTGGTAAAAAGTCATTTAATGATTCGCGAATCTTTTCAATTTGCGCAGCAGATATGGCACTATTTAAAAACAAACAAGCTCTATTTTCATCAAAATAAACGTAAGTATGTGTTATCATTCCATTAAATGAAGTGCTACATGTTTGATTTTGTTGATCCAAAGGAAAAATGCTGAGTCCAGTAGGAATGCCATTAAATCGTGCTTGGAACATGACTCCATCCTGGTCAATGCTATCTGTTTTACGTAAGTGTCTCATAATTGAAGAAATGGCTAACCTCATTAATAGGAGTTTTTTCTCTTCAATACTCCATTCATCTTGATTTATCGGCAGGTTTTCATTATTCACTATGTTGATGTTGGTTAATTCTAGATTATGAAGATGGAAAACAACTTGTTCTCCAGATATGTATGTCGCATGACATACCATATTACCTATGCGAAAAGACTCGATTATCTCGTTTTTCCAAATATCGTCAAGAAAAGAATATTGCAAAGAACCTGATTGATTGGGAGTTTCTTGTACAAGAATGTTGATTATTGGTTTGCATGTGGCTGGCTGAAAAAAATCAAAGTTAGTTATCAATGTTATTGAGTCCAGGTTATGGCGCAGTAAAAAATTTAGAATTATACACAAGTATGGTATCTTTTTCTACTCGGCAAATATCGCATTTTATACAAGAAATAAAGGAAGTAAAGAAAATCTGTCGAAGCTACCTTATGCCTTTAGCATTCAGGGATATTGACCGATGCCGCAAGTCCACCTAAAGATGTTTCTTTATATATATCTTTCATATCTTGACCAGTTCGCTTCATAGTTTGGATAACTGTATCTAGTGATATTTTGTGTTCTCCTGTACCAATTAAGGCTAATCTTGAAGCATTAATAGCTTTAACAGCTCCCATAGCATTGCGCTCAATACATGGGATTTGTACAAGACCTAAGACTGGATCGCAAGTCATTCCTAAATGATGTTCCATAGCAATTTCAGCAGCATTTTCAATTTGGTCAATTGTGCCACCTAAAACGGCGGTTAATGCTCCGGCAGCCATCGAAGATGCAACGCCAACTTCACCCTGACATCCAACTTCAGCGCCAGATATAGAGGCACCCTTCTTATATAAAATGGCAATTGCTGCGGCTGTTAGAAAAAATTCATCGGTTGCACTTTCTTTCGTTTCTTGATAAGCATCTAGATAATATTTATACACAGCAGGGATAATTCCAGCTGCTCCATTAGTTGGGGACGTTACAATCCTACCGCCAGCAGCATTTTCTTCATTAACAGCCATTGCGTACATACTTATCCTGCTCATTATATCAGAGCTTTCATATTTACTTTTGGTAGTACTATTATCCATAACTTTTTGGTAAATCTCAGGTGCGCGTCGCTTTACTTTCAGAAGGCCTGGCAAAGTTCCGGTATGAGTGCATCCTGCATCAATACAGGCTAACATTATTTTGGCAATTTTTTGAATTTCAGTGTGGATTTCTTTGGGTGAGCGCCATGTTTTCTCATTTTCAAGCATTAATTCAGCGATACTAAGTTTATTGGCATAACATAGAGATAATAATTCATCAGCCGTTGCAAAATTATAAGGGATAGTGTTTTCTGTGCTTGCTTGTTTATCAAATTCTTCATCAGTGAGAATGAAACCGCCACCAATTGAATAATATATTTGGCTAATAAGTAATTTATGGTCTTTATCGTAAGCTGCAAAAAGCATACCGTTAGTATGTTTTGGCAGAAGTTCTTTTTGTAAAAAAAGTAAGTCTTTGTTATAGCTGAAGTTTATAATTTTACTGTTATTTAAATTTAGCTTTTCTGTATCAATAATATCTTGAACCTTAGTATCTATTTTATTCGGTTCAACAGTCTCTGGAGAGAAACCTTCAAGTCCAAGTAAAATAGCTTTGTCAGTTGCATGTCCCTTACCTGTTAGAGCTAACGATCCATATAATCTTACTTCTATACGTACTATTTTGTCTTGTAAGTTATTAGTAGTACAGCGATTTGCAAAGTCGCTTGCTGCAAGCATTGGTCCAACCGTATGTGAGCTTGACGGACCAATGCCTATAGAAAAAATATCAAATATACTTATACCCATTATTTTAAGTTCTCAAAATTTAAACGCGATGCTAATAGTTTAGCATAAAAACTTAATTAATATTGAGTGTACTGTCTAAAATTATGTTAAAATTACGCAAGCGTTCTATTTTGAGTTTTTTATATGGCTTTTAGAAAATTCTTAAGTCTCACGATTTTGATATTTATAACTAAAATTTGTGTTGCAAATGATAATATTGCTGATATTTGCCAGATACAAAATTGTAGAATTATTGTTGATGCTGGTAGTTCTGGAAGTAGAGTTCATGTATATGCTTATGATAAAGATGAAAATTTTAGCCCAATAAATATTAAAGAACTTCTAGTACATAAAGTTAAACCAGGATTGTCAGAACTTAAAATAACACAAGTATCAAAATATTTATCTAAATTAATGCAAGATGCTCCAGCGACTGACTTTACAGTAGATTTTTACGCAACCGCAGGTATGCGGTTGTTGGAGGATTCTAAACAACAAGAGTTGTATGCCGCCGTTAAAAAGTGGTTTGATAAACATCCAAACTTGCACCTCTCTGCAGCAAG
>CAZADN010000129.1:0-5893 GCA_964483895.1 uncultured Legionellaceae bacterium | reverse complement strand
GTAGCCTGGATGAAGGCATAGCCGTAATCCAGGGAATCGATCTTCGAACATCCCGGATTTCATTTTATTTCATCCGGGCTACGTTTACTATAAATGTAATTATTTTTATTTATCTTATATATTGCACTCTAAGTATAATTATTATACAATAGTGATATTAATAAAGATTATAGGTGAATTAAATGGAAAGAAAAAATCAGGAATTATCTCAAAAGTTGATGGATGCTCAAATAAGATTTTCAAATGCTAAAAAATCTTATTTCTCTAGCTTAACTATGTATTTCCCCTTCGTAGCTGAACTTGTCACAGAAGATCAATCAATGACTGAGGAAGATTTATACCATTTGAATGGTATAATGACAGAATTCGATAGTAAAATCCGCTTGGTTGGTGAAGATCTTTCTAATGTTGATGACCCGATTAATATAATGGAAAATTATTGTTCATATGCTTTAGGAAAGTTAACTGATCATGAGATTAATTTTGAAGAAAAATTTAAAAACTATGTGGGTTGGCAAAACTATTTTGCTTGCAAAAATGAATTTGAGGAAGCACAAAATAAATTAAGAGATTTGATATACAAAGCTAATCCACCTCCAATGGCCGCTGGATCGCATGCTGGTTTTAAAACTCAACCAATTAGTATAACACCATATGGGTTTATGCTAGGCGTAGCACTAGTATTAGCTCTAGGTTCAGTTGTAACCTTAGCGGCATTATACATACCTGATCATATGCCGACAGTTATTTCGCATATAGTAGAAAGCTTATCATCTTTGCAGCATGATTTGATTTTAGGTTTCGCATACGGTGTTGGAGGTTTAGCTGCTGCTGCTATTGTTGTTGATAGCGCGGTTATACATAAGACTAGAGCCTATAACTCTTCAGCGTTTTTTCAATCTAGTGATGATGAACTTTCTGATTCTAGTTTTGTTTTATATGATAGTGAAAATTCACTTTATGGAACTAGTCTAAGTTATGTTACAGATAATACTTTAGCGGCTAGAATAGAAAGCTGGGATAGTTCTGATGATGGGAAATCTGATGATGATTTTTTTTCCAAGAACAAATTCTAAAAAATAAAAAACTTAAAAATTTTTATTAGAAATTTTGTTGAATTTTTACAAGAAACCGAGCCGTGACCGTTAGGGAGCGGAATATTATCTTATATTCAAACTGCTCCGCTCCCTCACGGTCGCGGCTCGGAGATATACAACAGTTCTGATAATAAACGACTTAAACTGTAGTTCAGGCCTACACATCAAATACTAAGAATTGTTATGGAAAAATCTTAAACGTTGAGGTATATTAATTTAAATATATCGGTCATCTTTGTGCACAAAATGCCTTCTGTCGAATTAGATCTTACCAGTTTAACTCAAGCTTACGCTGAGCTAGTAGATGCACTTAAATATTACAACTCTCCTTTAGCGCAAACAGATAAAAATTTGCAAAGACATCTTATGTCTGGGACTATTCAGGCGTTTGAGTTTACTTATGAATTAGTTATTAAATTTATACGTCGTTATTTAGAGCTTACTGAACCAAGTCGCGAAACGATAGTAAGCATGACTTTTCCTACACTTATTCGTACGGCGAATGCAAGAGGTCTTCTTATAACAACAGATATCACCATCTGGAAACAATTCCGCGATGCTCGCAATATAACTAGCCACACCTACGATAAGATTAAAGCCAATGAAGTTATGAGTGTGATACCGTTATTCATCGATGCTTGTAAGCAGTTTATCGATACTTTGGGCAAAAGGATCAAATCATCGTGAGTGCTGTTGATATTGAGCCTGAACATCTCAAAATTGTTTTAACTATTCTTAAAAAATATCTATCATCAACTACCTCTGTGTGGGTTTTTGGCTCACGTAGAATTCAAGCAACAAAAAAGTTTTCTGACTTGGATTTAGTAATTGATTATGATGGTCATGCAATCTCGCAAGTTATTTTATCTGATTTAGCAGAAGATTTTGATAATTCCGACTTACCTTATCATGTAGATATTGTCGATTGGAACAATATTTCAGTTCAATTTAAGAATAATATTGATCAAACGCGCGTTGCATTGCCTGGGTGGTAGATGATGTCGCTTCGCGGTTATTCGATTTTTAGATATGATATTATGCTTGTTGATAGAGGTGTAAAAGATGTTGGATTTATCCCGTAATCCGCTGTGCTCCTTACGGGCTACGATTCTGGGATGCGATCGTTATTAGTAATTGTAGCCCGTAAGGAGCACAGCGGATTACGGGAAATCATATCCTTAAAAATATACTAATGCTAGAATACACACAAGTCCATTAATAAAGGAATTATATATGGTTCAATATCGCAGAAATTTCATATCAGGAGCTACGTATTTTTTCACACAAACATTGCAAGATAGATCTTCTAATTATTTAATACGATATATTGATTTGCTACGTATATCTATGCAAAAAACCCGACAGAAGCTGCCATTTAGTATAGTTGCAATGGTTGTTTTACCAGAGCATATGCATTCTATTTGGAAATTACCTGATAATGATTCGGCATATGATAAGCGGTGGAGGTTATTTAAAAGTTATTTTTCGCAAGAACTTATAAAGCTTGATAATAAATGTATTAGTAAAAATAACCGTGGAGAATATAATTTATGGCAAAAGCGATATTGGGAACATACTATTAGAGATGAGAGAGATTTAAATATTCATATAGATTATGTACATTATAATCCTGTCAAACATAAGTTAGTTGAATCTCCTAGAGACTGGCCTTATTCTTCGATCCATAAATATATTAGATATGATATTTTGCCTGAAAACTGGGGTGGAAAAGAGCGTTTTCCTGATATTAGTTTTGGGGAATGATGGTGGATTGATCCCGTAATCCGCTGCGCTTCTTACGGGCTACGATCTACGATCCTTATTTAAGTTTAATTTATGAATAATATTAATCAAACGTGTGTTGTATTTCCAGATTTAGATTATTTTTAGTTCGTTGTGTCATATATTGCACGAAATATGTTGCACTTTATGGTAAATTATTATACAATGATGTTTCATATCAAACATATAGGTGGATTAAATGGAATCTAGAATAGAAGTAAATAGCGTTGAATCGGCTAAAGCACAAATTATATCGGTATTAACTGATTATTACAGAAAACTGTATGTATTAAATAATAATTGTGAGGCAGACAGTTTTTCATTGACAAGTTTAGGGACTGTAGATCAGGCTATTGAAGCACTTACACAGATGGTAAATGCCGAGAAAAAGAATTTCTCAGCTAGAGGGGGTGTAGCAAGTAATGAATTGCGCGAATTTGAAGAAAAGATTCGGATCGCAAATGCTGAATTGACTGAAGCTGAGTTTTTAGAAAGTGAAAAACAAAAACTCGAGCGAGCTAATAGTGTAGCAAGTAGCGAAGAATACAAGTCAAATGACACTCAAAATATATTTGGTAGTGTCAATAATAATTCAAATGATACCAATGTTAGTAGTGAAAAACAAAAACTCGAGCGAGCTAATAGTGTAGCAAGTAGCGAAGAATGCACGTCAAATGACACTAGTATTGATAATGTAGATAAATCACATCCTGATAAAAATCTTAAAACTGTAGATTCTGGAGTCAAATCCAAACCAAGCGTTACCCTAAACGCTGTAGCATTAACAGCAGCCATATTGTTAGCATTAGGAGCAGCCGCTACGCTAGTTGCGATATACATGCCAGGTCATATGCCGGAAGCTATGTCTGCGTTTGTAGATATACTAGAAGCATTAAAAGATATACTAGTACCTACGGCATCTGTGTTTGTTGGTTTATCAGCTATTGGTATTTTTTATGAAAGTGCGCAAATTCATAAAAAGAATAATGTTTTATTAGCAGAAGATTTCCATACATCAGAATCTACTTCTAATAACCAATTGCAGTAATTGTTAGAAATCAATACCTAAAAAGCCTTAAGCGTCAAAACTTAAGGCTTTTTTATTGGAATTTTCGGAAGTCCTGATTACGTGTAGTAGTTTAAACTTTATCTGACAGTTATATTTAAAATAAACTAGATAAATTTTGTAGCGCCCACTCCATTGGATAAACTACAATGTCGTCAAAGTATAAAGTCTCTTGACCTAAATAGAGTAAATAACATTTTGCCATTGGATAGTCGTTTTTAAACTCTTTTAATCCATTTAGCATTTTAGAAGTTATTGTCCGATTATGCTTAATTTCAAATGCCCATAAGCCAGTTTCTCCATACACAATAAAATCAACCTCCAGTCCGGTTGATGTGCGCCAATAATATAGTTTGTTATTCCAGCAATAATAATCGTTTAGCGCCATGAAAATTTGCATAAAACAAGTTTCTAACCCTGCGCCCTCTATTTCTGAAGGAGTATCTAATATACCTTTTGGTCGTAAATAGCGATAAACTCCAGCATCAAAGTAATAAAATCTATCTTTTTGAATTAAGCGGCGTTTAGCGCGTTTCGTAAATGCTGGAATGCGATGCGCAATAAGCAATTCCTCAAGAATACTATAGTAATTTTGAATAACTTGCCTATCAACTCCAACTTCTCTGGAAATATCAGTTGCATTAATTACATTTCCCTGAGAAAAACTAGCAACTTCTAGAAAACGTGTAAATGCAGTTAAGTTTCTAGTCAGTCCTTCTTGTATTACTTCTTCTTGTAGGTAAGTTTGTATGTAAGTACTGAGATAGCGTGAGGGGTCGTCGTAAGTATAAACTGCTGGTAGTAATCCAAATTCTAAAGCAAATTGTAATGTAAATTGTTTTTGTAATTCGTTAGGGACTAAAGGATGCATTGTGTAACGCAGAGCTCTTCCTGCTAGTAAATTTACGCCTTGTCGTTTGAGTTTTCTAGCTGAAGAACCAGTTAGAATAAATTTAATTCCTTGGTTTTCAATAATACGATGTACTTCATTCAATAGCTCTGGAATTCTTTGAATTTCATCTATTATAACCCAACCATCGTAATCATTAGGAATTCGTGTTCTTAAGCGACTTGGTTCGGCTAATAGAGAACTGTAAATAGTAAAGTCAAGCAAATCAAGATAGATAGCACTCGGAAGAGCGTTTCTTAACCACATGGTTTTGCCTGTTCCACGTGGACCTAGTAAAAATATACTATCATTATTTTGAATTGGTAAATTTAACAATCTAGGAAACATAATTTATGTAATTTGCTGCACTTAACATCATTTTACATTGTATTTGGTTGTTGTCAACTTCAAAATACCTGAGGTGGTGAGCAATATTAAGCCTTATATTTTTCCTTTACATTATGTTGCGAAATAAATTGCACCACATGACAAATTATTGTACAATGATGTTTTATATCAAACTTTAAGTGAGATTAAATGGAAGCGAATAATGTTGAATTAACAGATTTAACTAATGTTGAAAAAGCCGAACTAAATCTTATAGGTATATTAGAAAATATTGCACATTGTTGGACAGTATAATACGTCCTAATGGCCCGCAATTTAATTATAAGAGAGATCGGAGCAATAGCAAGAAAATTGAATTATTGGAACGACTTGTTAATAGTTATAAAAAAACCCCAGAGATAATCGCTAAGCAATATAGTCGCAAGATCAAGATTATGAATCGCGAGAGGCGGAAGATCCAGCATTTGTTCAGAAAGAAATAGCAACGGCTTCAGCAGATAATATGGTAGCAATTAATTCTTTGGTTAATGTGCAAAATGTAGAAAGTAATGGTAATGGTCCCGTAGTTGAATATAATGGTAAATCTTCTATATTTACAGAAAAGTCCAAACCAAGCGTTACCTTAAACGCCGCAGCGCTATCTGTTGCCATATTGCTAGCATTAGGAGCAGCCGCCACATTGGTTGCGATATACATGCCAGGTCATATGCC
>CAZADN010000128.1:0-5941 GCA_964483895.1 uncultured Legionellaceae bacterium | reverse complement strand
TTTCCTGCGGTTCGGACCTTTGCCTTGTTCAATTAAATTTTTATCTGGGATTGCGCAGGATATATGAAAGAGTGGTTAATTATTTTGTTCTGTCATTTTCGTAAGTGTATAAACTGGTAAGGATATTTTGTGACTTTGTAAATATTCTTGAAGTTGAGTTTTTGGATCTTTTAAATTATTTAAAAGATCTTCGGCATTAAGTCTTGAAGCATATAAAGCTAAAATAACTTCTTTGCATGCAGAGATGCCACTGTCTATAAAAATTGATGCAAAAATTGCTTCTAATGCATCTGCAAGGATTGATTCGCGTCTAAAACCTCCGCTTTTTAGTTCCCCTTGTCCGAGATATAAAAAATCGCCAATACATAGCTCTTTAGCAATTTCTGCTAAAGTTTCACCTTTGACAAGAGTAGCTCTTAAACGACTTAATTTACCTTCAGTTTCATTAGGAAATTTATTATATAGAGCTTCAGTTATTATCATATTAAGTAAAGAATCGCCCAGAAATTCTAGGCGTTCATTATTTTGATTGCTGGCACTGCAATGAGTTAAAGCTTGCTTTAATAGAGCTATATTTTGATACTTATAGTTAATTCTTCTGCATAGAGTATCTGTTTTTTTCAATTAATAACCCTGCCAATTCTATTCCAGCGCACAGAATGTTCCTTACTATCCCAACTAAACCAAGTTATGAGAGCTTTAGCGCGAATATAATCATCTTCTACAAATCCCCAAAAACGACTATCGGAACTTGCATCACGATTATCACCCATTACAAAGTAACTGTTTTTAGGGACGGTTACTTTAAAATCTACCGCTGGGTCGTTAATTTTTTTGAAAATTCTATGTTTAACGCCGTTTAAATTTTCTATATATTCACCAACAGACTCGCCAGAACTTGGGTCGGTCGTATATTTAAGAAACTTTTGTTTTGCTTCAACACCATTTATTTTTAAAATTTTATCTTGATATTCAACAACATCTCCAGGAACACCGATAACGCGTTTGATGTAATCAATTGTTGGGTCTGGAGTCCAACGAAATACAATGATATCACCAGTTTTGGGCGATGATATATTGATAATTTTTTTCTCAATTATCGGTATCCGTATCCCATATATATATTTATTTGTGGCGACAAAATCTCCTACTAAAAGGGTAGGTTCAAGTGAGCCAGATGGAATGCGAAATGGTTCTATTAAAAAGGATCGTAGTAAAAATACTAGTAGTAAAATTGGGAAAAATGATCTGGAGTTTTCGATAATAAAGCCTGGTTTAGTATCAGTCGCTCTGTGTTTTGCAAAATATAAAATATCAAGAAGTGAAATTACTCCAGTTATAACACAGGTAATAAACAACCAAAAAGCAAAATTTCTTAACATAAATACCTCTATTTTTTGTTATCAGTTTGAAACACCGCTAAAAATGCTTCTTGAGGTATTTCAACTTGCCCTACTTGTTTCATGCGTTTTTTCCCAGCCTTTTGTTTTTCAAGGAGTTTACGTTTACGCGTTACGTCTCCTCCATAACATTTTGCAGTAACATTTTTACGTAGAGCTTTTACTGTTTGTCTCGCAATAATATGCCCACCAATCGTTGCCTGAATTGCTACATCAAACATTTGTCTTGGGATTAATTCTCGCATTTTTTCAGTCAAAAGTCGTCCGCGTGATTGTGCAACGCTTCGATGCACTATAGTTGCTAATGCATCTACCTTATCTCCATTAATTAAAACATCTAACTTTACAAGGTCGGCTTTTTCAAATTTTATAAAGTTATAATCAAGAGACGCATATCCACGACTAACAGATTTTAGTCTATCAAAGAAGTTACCAACAACATCACTCATTGGCATGTCGTAAGTGATTGATACTTGCCGACCACTATAAGTCATATTTACTTGTATTCCGCGTCTTTCAATGCACAAATTAATTACTGGGCCTAAATAATCTTGAGGTACCAAAATATTAGCACGCACAATTGGTTCATACATTGTTTCAATTTGTTGAACTGGAGGTAGTAAAGATGGATTTTCAATGAGAATAGTTTCATTCTTGGTGTTCGTAATCTGAAAAATCACTGTGGGAGCTGTAGAAATTAAGTCTAAATCATATTCTCTTTCTAGGCGCTCTTGGATAATTTCCATATGTAGCATACCTAAAAACCCACAGCGAAAGCCAAATCCTAATGCATCAGATGACTCTGGTTCATAAAATAACGATGCATCGTTTAAGCTAAGTTTGGCTAAAGCTTCGCGAAAGTTTTCAAAATCTTCCGAGTTAATTGGAAATAGTCCTGCATATACTTGTGGTTTAACTTTTTTAAAGCCTGGAAGAGGTTTTAATGCTTGATTTTTGTCTAAAGTCAAAGTATCACCAACAGGCGCACCATGAATATCTTTTATGCCAGCAACTACATATCCAACTTCACCAGCATGTAGGGTTTGTTTAGGAGTCCTTTTAGGTGTGAAAATTCCGACATTATCAACGATATGACTTTTACCTGTTGACATAACAAGCATTTTGTCGCCTTTACTTAATGAACCATTCACAATCCTAACTAATGATACTACTCCTAAGTATGAATCAAACCAAGAATCGATAATCAGAGCTTGTAAAGGTGCGTCTACCTCGCCTTTAGGTGGCGGAATTTCAGCAACAATTGCCTCAAGTACATCAGTAATACCAATGCCACTTTTAGCACTAACCATAATTGCATTGTGTGCATCAATGCCAATTATATCTTCTATTTCTGCAATAACTCTTTCTGGTTCTGCTTGCGGTAAATCAATCTTATTCAATACTGGGATTACGTCTAAGGATTCATCAATAGCCGTGTAACATACTGCAACTGTTTGTGCTTCAACCCCTTGCGCTGCATCAACTACTAATAAAGCACCTTCACATGCGGCGAGAGACCTTGATACTTCATAACTAAAATCGACGTGACCAGGTGTGTCAATGAAGTTTAAAAGGTAGGTATTGCCATCTTTGGCTTTATAATCTAAAGACACACTTTGGGCCTTAATCGTAATGCCACGTTCGCGCTCGATATCCATTGAGTCAAGAACTTGCTCATCCATTTCTCGGTCAGATAGTCCACCACAAAATTGAATAAAACGATCTGCTAGTGTTGATTTGCCGTGATCTATATGTGCAATAATTGAAAAATTGCGTATTTTACTTAAAGAGCTCAACTATAATACCTTGTATTTAAAAGAGCTATTGTATCCTATCTTTATGACTAATCCAAAATTTATTAAGTCTAAATATGTCTTAAATTAGCTTCTCATGATATTCTATAGGGTATTCATTAAACTTAAGTTTAGCAAGAAGGACATGTTCTACATGGGGTATTCAGCGAAAGAAGTTACAGTAATCAATATTGAAGATGAGTTAAAGCAGTCTTATCTTGATTATGCAATGAGCGTAATCGTTGGCCGGGCATTGCCTGATGTGCGTGATGGGTTAAAACCTGTACATCGACGCGTATTATTCGCTATGAATGAATTAAGCAATGATTGGAATAAGCCTTATAAAAAGTCAGCGCGGGTCGTGGGTGATGTAATCGGTAAATACCATCCACATGGCGATACTGCGGTGTATGACACAATTGTACGTATGGCGCAAGATTTCTCTATGCGTTATATGTTGGTTGATGGTCAAGGTAACTTTGGTTCTGTAGATGGTGACTCACCGGCCGCGATGCGATATACCGAAATTAGGATGTCGAAGCTTGCTCATATGTTGCTTGCGGATTTAGAAAAAGAAACTGTAGATTTTATGCCTAACTATGATGGCACGGAGTTTGCGCCTGCCGTTCTACCTGCTAAATTTCCTAATCTATTAGTTAACGGATCTTCTGGTATTGCGGTTGGTATGGCGACTAATATTCCCCCGCATAATTTAACAGAAGTATTAAATGCTTGTTTATTCGTTGCATCTAAACCGGATGCGACGATTGAAGAATTAATGCAAATTGTTCCAGGCCCAGATTTTCCAACTGCAGCTATTATTAACGGGCGTGCCGGTATAATTGAAGCATATAAGACTGGACGTGGTAAAGTTTCGATTAGAGCACGTACAGATATTGAGACAGATAGTAATAGTGGTAGACAGGCAATTATTATTCATGAATTGCCTTATCAAGTAAACAAAGCGCGCTTAATTGAAAAAATAGCTGAGCTTGTACGTGATAAAAAGATTGAAGGTATTTCAGGGTTACGTGATGAGTCAGATAGGCAAGGGATGCGCGTTGTTATTGAATTGAAACGCGGTGAAGTTGCTGAAGTTGTTTTAAATAATTTGTATGCCCATACTCAAATGCAAAATTCATTTGGGATTAACATGGTGGCCTTGGTTGATGGCCAACCAAAAACTTTAAATTTAAAACAAATCATAGATTGTTTTTTAAAGCATCGACGAGAAGTAGTAACCAGACGTTGTATTTTTGATTTGAAAAAAGCCAGAAGTCGAGCGCATATTTTGGAAGGTTTGGGCGTTGCATTAGCAAATATTGACGAAATGATAGCTCTAATTAAAAAATCTGCAACCCCGCAAGATGCTAAAGATGAGTTATTAGCTAAAACGTGGCAACCTGGTCTTGTGAAAAGTATGTTAGATAAAGCTGGCACCGATGCATGTAGACCTGATGGTTTAGCTGCTGAATTTGGTTTATTTCCAGATGGATATAAACTTTCTCCAGAACAAGCTCAAGCTATACTTGAGTTACGTTTACATAGACTAACAGCGCTTGAGCAAGATAAAATTATTAATGAGTTTGAAGAATTATTAAAATTAATTCGTGAATTGTTAGATATTTTAGCTTCTAGTGAATTATTGATGGAAATAATTTGTAAAGAAATCAACGAAATTAAAGAGCAATTTGCAGACCCACGTCGCTCAGAAATTAGAGCGTCGCAAGAAGATTTAACGATTGCTGATTTGATTACTGAAGAGGATGTGGTTGTTACATTATCCAATCAAGGATATGTCAAATATCAACCGTTATCAGCTTATCAAGCACAACGTCGTGGTGGCAAAGGTAAATCTGCCACCAACGTGAAAGATGAAGATTTTATTGAGAGATTAGTAATCGCGAGCACGCATGATACGCTTTTATGTTTTTCTAATCATGGTAAATTATATTGGCTAAAAGCTTATGATTTGCCATTAGCGAGTCGAGCTTCACGTGGTAAACCGATTGTCAATGTGTTGCCACTTGCTGAAGGTGAGTTAATTAATGCAATGTTACCTGTACGTGAATATTTAGATGATAATTTCGTCTTTATGGTAACTAAGCGTGGTACAGTTAAAAAAGTCGCGTTAACTGCTTTTAGTAGACCACGTAGTTCAGGAATTATTGCATTAGCTTTAGATGAGGGTGATTCTTTAGTAGGTGTCGATTTAACTGATGGTAGTAAAGATATCATGTTATTCTCAGATGCTGGTAAAGTGATTCGTTTCCCAGAAGAAAATGTACGACCAATAGGTCGAACTGCACGTGGCGTTAGAGGCATTAGATTGCAAGATGGACAAGCAGTTATTTCCCTAGTTGTCGTGAAATCAGAAGGCACCATTTTGACTGCAACAGAATTTGGGTATGGTAAACGTACGGAAGTTGAAGAGTATCGTATTACTGGCCGTGGCGGTCAAGGTGTTATTTCTATTCAAGTTAATGAGAGAAATGGTAACGTAGTTAATGCTGTACAAGTAGATGCAAATGATGAAGCAATGCTGATAACAGATCAAGGAACTTTAGTGCGTTTCCGTGTTAGTGAACTTTCGATAATTGGTAGAAATACACAAGGTGTACGCTTAATAAATGTAGCGTCTGGTGAGAAGGTTGTTGGTATGCAACGTATTGACGAAATCATAGAAGATGAAAATTTAAGCGAAGATGAAGCTGGTGACGCTGATGAAGAATAGAGGTTATAATTTTG
>CAZADN010000127.1:0-5942 GCA_964483895.1 uncultured Legionellaceae bacterium | reverse complement strand
TTATGATTGCAATATTAAATCACCAAACTTTCGACCCCCAAAACATTCCTAAAGATAATTTAGAATCTTTTTGCGAAGGATTGGACGGTATTTTAAATCCATCAGAATACGAACATCGTTATATGGATGTAGCGAATGACTTAATTGCTGCTTTTTCTAGTATAAATGGCTGCACCTACGAAGAAGCGCGTAATAGACTACATATGGTTTGTCAAAACATACTAAATAAAATACAGCCATTCTATTTATTAGAGCAAATCAATAATTCAACAACTCCTGAAGATATGACTCGTATAATAAAATTATTATTTGAAAATAATGGTTCATCGCAATTATTATGGTTCTATAACAGAGTATCTCAAGAAAAGCAAAGCGCAATCACTAAGGTATTTACAACTAACGCAATCACATTAATTACAAATAATAATCAGTTGGAAAATGCTCTTAAAATATTTGCACCTGAAAACCAAAACCAATTAATTACTGCTATTGAGAGGAACATAGCAGAAATTATTACCAATACTTCCAAATTCAAATCGCTGCTAAAGTTATTAACGCCTGAAAGTCAAGGAATATTAATCACAATACTTGGAAATAACCTAGCAGCATTAATTCCAAATAACCTCCAGTTAAAATTTATTCTTGTGGTTTTAAAACCAATTAATCAAGGGGTTCTTTTAACAACCCTTACAAACAACTTAGCAACATTAATTCCAAATAGCACTCAGTTGGGAGCAGTGCTTGAATTACTAACACCAGAAAACCAAGACAAACTTTTAACGATACTTGGAAGTAACCTAAAAACATTAATTCAAAATGCTGGGCAGTTAGCATCAATTCTTGGAAAGTTAACACCAGAAACACAAGCTAAACTTCTAATAATATTCGAAAACGACCTCGCAGCGTTAATTCCAGATGGTATGCAGCTGGTAGCAATCATTAGCTATCTAACACCAGAAAAACGAGACAAACTTCTAATAACACTCGAAAATAACCTAACAACATTATTTAAAGATGGTACCCAGTTGGCGTTTGCACTTGCTGGTTTGACTCCTGAAAACAGAGATATACTTATAATGGCGCTTGAAAATAAACTTACGTCCATAATTCAAAATGGTGACCAGTTGGCGCGAGTCCTTTATCAATTAAAGTCAGTAAACTCAAACTCCGTGTCGTTTGTTCTATCAAAATTTGATAAAAATACAATTCAATCATTTGAGCTGGAATCAGTCTTGCTGTCATCAATGTTACATAATATAAATATGGAATCTTCAAAATCAAAAGGCACTTCTATACACAGAATGTTTTCATCTTACAACTCTAACAAAAAGCAAAACGATGAATCTAATAAACTGGAATCAGATGTGCAAAAGAAAAATAACCTATAAAATTAACCTGAACTCGATGAAAAATCAACAGTCCCGCTATATCCAGTAATATTAAGCAATGGTTCTTTTATTCTATATTTTAATGTATCAATATTTTCATTTAAACATGACATATCTGGATTGAGACAGTTAGCAATCCAGCCAGCAATTTTAATATTATGATTATGTAAAGCATCAAGAGTTAACAAAGCGTGATTTATACAGCCTAAACGCATGCCAACTACAACTATCACTGGGATTTGTAAGATATTAAGCACATCTAACCATGTTTCTTTGGAATTTAACGGGACTATTAAACCACCCGCCCCTTCAATAAGCACGTAATCAAAGTTGTTAAGTTCTGATTTCTGGCAAAATTTTGCTATTTCAATAGCTTGTAAATTTACATTTTCATTAGTTGCCGCAATATGAGGGGCTATCGGATCAATGAATGACCATCCACAGATATCTGTGGGTGTTGCGCCTGTTAAATCGTAATGTAAAATTTTCTTAACATCTTCATTAATTAGTTCACCAGCAACTAAGTCGCATCCACTTGCCACAGGCTTAAGAGCCCGAACAGTGTGTCCTTGTTTTTGCAAGTTTTGCATCAATTGACAAGTTACATAAGTTTTCCCGCAACCGGTATCGGTACCTATAATAAAATATTTTTGCATTAAATATATTTCCCAATAAACAATTGAATCGGAGCCGCGACCGTAATGGAGCGGAAATTTATCGTACAATCAAACTGCTCCGCTTCCTTACGGTCGCGGCTCGGATTCATTTATACAAAACTTTACTACAATTTCTATGAACTCATGCATATGCGATAAAAATGGCATATGAGCTGATTTTTTTAACATTACATAATTGAAATTCGGATAAGTTTTCTGAAGAAGCGGCATTACTCTTCGATTAACTATGCCATCAAGTTTACCAAAAATAAAAAGTCCTGGTTGTTTAACATCTAATAGATAGTTTCTTAAATCCCAGGTGGTTAATATTTCCAAACCATTACCTAAGCCTTCTATATTTAGTTCATCTGATAAGTGTATTTCTAAACCAGAGTCATCTAACAACTGAGTACTAACAAAATCATATCTAGTTTTATGTGGGTTATTTATAAATCGCATATGAAAATTATCCAATACTTCAGCATCAATTCCAATCCAATTATCCGTACTATTAAATCGCGGTGAAGCGGCAACATTAATAAATTTTTCAACTCTCTCCGGTGCTTCTATTGTTAATCTTGTTGCAAATAAACCACCCAAGGACCAACCTAGAACAATAAATTTCTCAGGTAATATTTTCAGCAACTCATCTTTAAATGCATCCCAATTTATATATGGAGTTTTGCCAAAACCTGGTAAATCGATTAAATATACTTTGAAATTCACGTGCTGTTGATTTGTTAAATGTGGAATTAACGGTTTCCATATATCTTTATCAAAACCCCAGCCATGCAGTAAAACTAATGGCTTGCCATGTCCAAATATTTCGTAATTAATCATGATTTAACTTACTCAGACAAGAAAATAAATAATCAAGATGTTCCGACTCATGATGATAATTTAAAATAATTCTAAGGCCAGTTTCAGGTCTCGTAACTGTTGGCTCACGAATTGGTAGACATATTATCCCAAATGCTTGCAGTCCCTCACAAATTCTCATAGCCAAATACGGGCAACCTAATTGTAATTGCTGGATATGTGTTCTTGAATCACGCCATTTCAAATTCGATGTTTTTTGTAAATCTCGAAAATAAGCAATTAAATTTTGCATTTTCTTTCGCCTATCATCAAGTGTTCTAATATATTCTATCGTTTGCATAAGACCATAAGCAACTGCAGGGCTAACTGATGTTGAATATACTGCTTGACGAGTTTGCAAAAGTGATTCTATCCAGAGTTTTTGGCCCAAAACTATTGCCCCAAAACCTGCACAAGCCTTACCAAGTGGAATAATGCGAAGCGGCACATCATTTTGATTTAGGTTTGCATTTACTACCGCTCCTAATCCTTGCTCACCTATAACGCCAAACGCATGAGCCTCATCGACAATTAAATTCGTATATTTGGGATTTAATAACCTACTAATTGCCGCCAAATCAGATAAACTCCCACTCATGCTAAATACACTTTCGGTTATTACTGTTAAATCATCTAAGGCATAAAGTTTGAGTTTCTTTTCTAGACTTTCTAAATCATTATGCAGATATCTATCATAACTTGCATTGTTTAATTTAATTCCATCATAAATAGATGCATGAACACCTTTATCAATCAAAAGTTTTGAACCATGAGTGGCTAACAAACTTACAACACTTAAGTTTGCCATATACCCAGATGAGAATAATAAGCAAGCATCGACATTAAATGCTACAGAAAGATATTTTTCTAAGTCGGCGTGCACACGGCTATATCCAGATATTACAATCGAGCCTGTACTCCCAGTTGCATATTTCCGATAACCATCTTGATAAAATTTACTAACATTAGGATCGCTAGTTAATGATAAATAATCATTACTACTAAAATTATAAAAATCGTTTGTTTTATCAAACACAGAGACCTTTCTAAATAAACCCTGTGAGATTTTATTCTGCTTAGCTTCTAATAATTTTTTATCTAAATTACTCATTCCCATTCTATTGTAGATGGTGGCTTACCTGAAATATCATAGACAACCCTAGATATGCCTTTAATTTCATTAATAATACGGTTAGAGACATTAGCCAAAAAGTCCATAGGCAAATATGACCAATGCGCCGTCATAAAGTCAGTTGTTTCAACAGCTCGTAGCGCTATCACATAATCATAGTGTCTGCTATCTCCTTTAACTCCGACACTTTTTACTGGAAGAAAAACCGCAAAAGCCTGACTTACTTTATAATATAAATCAGCGTTACAAAGCTCATCTATAAATATTGCATCAGCTTTTCTTAGTATTTCTAAGTATTGTTTTTCAATCTTGCCTAAAACTCTAATCCCAAGGCCTGCGCCGGGAAATGGATGACGATAAACTATTTCTTTGGGCAATCCTAATTCTAAACCAACTTTACGTACTTCATCTTTTAATAATTCTCGTAAAGGCTCAACCAATTTAAATGGTAATTCTTTAGGTAAACCGCCAACATTATGATGAGATTTAATTACTTCCGCGGTACCTGTATGCGTATGCACTGCGGCTGATTCAATAACGTCTGAGTAAATAGTACCCTGGGCAAGCCACTTAATATTACTGTGTTTTTTGGCTTCAGCAGCAAATACTTCAATAAAAACTCGACCAATTGTTTTCCTTTTTTCTTCAGGACAATCAATATCTTTTAAAGAGGTTAAAAACTCATCTTGGGCATCAACCCAAACGATTTCTATTCCTTCTTGTTTCTCTAAAATAGCTTTGACATTTTCAACTTCATTAAGACGCAATAAACCAGTATCAACAAATACACAAATTAATTGGCCACCAAGAGCTTTATGTAGTAACGCTGCTGCAACCGATGAATCAACTCCACCAGATAAGCCTAACAATACTCGCTCCGTTCCAACTTTTGTTTTTATTTGCTGAATACTATTTTCAATAATAGCTTTACTATTCCAATTCGCTCCGGCATGACAAATATTTATCACAAAATTATGTAATATTTTTGCTCCACATTCAGTGTGTGTAACCTCAGGATGAAATTGCACGCCATAAAGTTTTTTAACTTTATTTTCCATAGCAGCGATAAGAGTATTCGCGGTATTGCCAATAACATCAAAATTTGGTGGTAAAATAGTAACTTTATCACCATGACTCATCCATACATTTAATTTATCGGTATCTTGAAAATCACAGTACGCAAAAATACTATTCTTATCTGTTACTGATAATTTTGCGTTACCAAACTCACTTTTATCAGCAGCTGTGACAAAGCCGCCTAATTGCAATGCCATAGCCTGCATTCCATAACAGATACCAAGAACTGGAAGACCTGATTGAAATACCCAAGTAGGAATGCGTGGATTATCAGCAATTGTAACAGTTGCAGGGCCACCAGATAATATTATACCGACAGGTTCTAATGTATCTAAGTAATCGGCATTTAATCTGTATGAATGTATTTCACAATAAACACCCATATCTCGTAAACGTCTAGCAATTAATTGTGTATATTGCGAACCAAAATCCAAAATCAGGATGGGTTTTTGTTTTAAAGATTCTATTTTAATATCCCCCTTTTTCATCAATTTGATAATTTGGGGCTTGTTTGGTTATAAGAACATCATGCACATGAGCCTCTCTAACTCCAGCACTAGTAACTTGAATAAACTCCGCATTCTTTTGTAAGTCTGCGATAGTTTTTGAACCGGTATATCCCATGCAAGATCTTAAACCACCAATAAGTTGATGTACAATAGAACTTAATGTGCCTTTATAAGGGACTCTACCTTCAACTCCTTCAGGAACAAGCTTTTGCATTTCTGACTCACCTTCTTGAAAGTATCTATCACTTGAACCTTGCGATTGTGACATAGCGCCCAGTGAGCCCATACCACGATATCCTTTATAAGTTCTACCTTGATAAAG
>CAZADN010000126.1:0-5975 GCA_964483895.1 uncultured Legionellaceae bacterium | reverse complement strand
TGCAGAAATTTTATCTCGTCTTAGTCCAATAGGTAGATTGATTGCAATTGATAAAGATTTAACTGCAGTTGAGTATGCTAGGCAAAAATTTGCAGAAGATAAAAGATTTCAAATAGAACATGCATCTTTTAAAGATATTACAGAAATTGCGAAAAAGCATGATGTACTTGGTAAGGTTAACGGCATATTTATGGATCTTGGTGTCTCATCTCCACAGCTAGATAACCAAGAAAGAGGGTTTAGTTTTATTAATGATGGCCCTTTAGATATGCGGATGGATAGTACGCAAAGTTTAAATGCAGAAATATTTGTAAATGATACTTCTGAAGCTGAGTTGGTTAGAGTTTTTGATGAGTTTGGTGAAGAGCGATTTGCTAAGCGGATTGCAAAAGCCATAGTTAGCGCGAGAAATATTAAAAGAATTACTAATACATTAGAGCTTGCTGAGATTGTAAAAGCTGCAAATCCCAAGTGGGAAAAGCACAAACACCCGGCAACTAGAGTATTTCAAGCTATTAGAATTTATGTAAATCAAGAGCTTTCAGATTTAATAGAAGTGCTTGAACAGTCTTTGGATGTTTTAACTACAAATGGGCGGTTAGTAGTTATAAGTTTTCATTCTTTAGAAGATAGGATAGTTAAAAGATTTATGCAGTATCAAGAAAAAGGAGACGATGTACCGGTTGAGATTCCAATTAAATTTAAAGATATAAAACAAAGTTTTAGACGTATTGGTAAAGCTATAAAGCCAGTGAAGGCAGAAGTTCAGCAAAATATTCGCGCAAGAAGCGCGGTATTAAGAATAGGGGAGAAATTGTCATGAACGCAGCAGCTAAATACATTAATCAAAGTAGTTTTTTCCATGGTCAATTGGCGGAGATCCGTGTATCATCTATAGGTATCTTACAAATGGGGTTGATTGTTGCACTATTAGTTAGTTCACTTGCAGTTGTGACTGTTACTAACATGCATAGAATGACATTTAATCAATTAGAAAGTGCCGAAAGTAAATCTCATCAATTGGAACTTAAATGGGGCACGCTTTTGCTTGAACAGGCAAGTCTTGCGACTCCTGCCAGAGTTGAAGAAATTGCAACAGATAAGTTAGGGATGATATTTATTGATAATACTAATACACATATACTTAGCACACAGTAATGAAAAATGTATCTAATAACTCGCATCTTGTGCGATTGTATACGGTTATAGGTTTTTTTGTCGTACTATTTTGTATATTGCTTTGGCGTTTAATTGACTTAACTGTTGTCGATAGAAAGTTTTTGCAAGGCCAAGGTAATGCCCGCACGTTGCGAGTGATAGATATACCTGCATTTCGTGGTATGATTTTAGATAGAGAAGGCGCTGCGTTAGCAATTAGCACACCGGTTCAATCCATCTGGATAAACCCAAAAAATTTCGCTCCAAATGACAAACAATTTCAAAAACTTACAACTTTAATCAAAGTTAATCCCGATAAGTTACGTGCGCAAGTTAAAGCCTCTGCTAATAAAGAATTTTTATACATAAAACGTCAAATGACACCAAGAGAAGCGAAACAAGTAGAAGCTTTAAAAATTCCTGGTTTATTTTCTATGACGGAGTTTAAACGTTATTATCCTGAGTCATTTAGTGCTGCGCAATTAATAGGTTTTACGAATATCGATGATAATGGTATTGAAGGTATCGAGCTCGCATATCAAAATTGGCTTGTTGGAATTAATGGTAAGAGACGAGTAGTAAAAGATAGAACAGGTAGAATTATCGATGAATTAAATACTATTCGCGACCCACGGGCTGGAAATACTTTGCAATTAAGTATTGATAGGCGCTTACAATTTTTTGCATATAATGAATTAGAAAAGACAGTTCAAGAATTTGGCGCGAAGTCTGGTACCGTTGTGGTACTTGATACAAGATTTGGTGAGCTCTTGGCTGTTGTTAATTATCCTTCTTTTAATCCTAATGATAGAGGAAATTATCCGACGAGTAGATATAGGAACAAAGCTTTCACTGATGTATTTGAACCTGGGTCTATTATTAAACCTTTTAGTGTTGCCAGCGCATTAGATACCGGTAAATTTACTCCTAGAACAGCAGTAGATACTAACCCAAGTTGGATGGTTGTGAATAGGCGTACAATTAGAGATGTTCATAATTATGGTTTAACAGATGTAACAGGAGTATTAAGTCACTCAAGTAACGTTGGTGTAAGTAAATTAGTTTTAGAAAGCCCTGCAGAGCAATTAACAGATATATATTTAAAAAGTGGTTTTGGTAAACGTACTGATAGTGGGTATCCTGGTGAAAGTGAAGGGGTTATTTCTAAAGTTGCAAATCACTTTGTTTTAGCAACGCTTAGTTTTGGTTATGGTTTATCTGTGACTGCTATACAAATCGCTAAAGCTTATTTGATTTTCGCAAATCATGGCAGGTTAATTCCGATTAGTTTGATAAAACAAGATGCGGTTGCTGATGATGCGCAAGTTGTGAAAGCACAAACAGCAGATAACATTCTTGCGATGCTTGAAGAAACTGTAGAACATGGTACAGGGATATTTGCTAAAGTACCTGGATATCGAGTTGCTGGTAAAACAGGTACAGCAAGGGTTGCGGGTAAGCAAGGTTATAAAATGCGTAGATATATATCAAGTTTTGTAGGTATTGCTCCTGTTTCTGAGCCGCGTTTAATTGTTGCAGTATTTATTAAAGAACCGACTAAAAATGGTTATTATGGCGCGCAAGTTGCAGGCCCTCTCTTTGCTAAAATTATGGGTGCGTCATTGCGGACATTAGATATTCAGCCTGATAAGCAGGAAAATTTAGCAAAAGCGAGTGAAAAATTGTGAAGCTTCATAAATTATTAGCTAATTGGGCGGATATTAATTTTTTGGATAAAGAGGTTATAGATCTAGAAAATGATAGTCGCAAAGTTTCTCAAGGCACATTATTTTTTGCGTATCCTGGTGCAGTTACTGATGGGCGTAATTATATAGATAATGCTATTAGTAATGGTGCATGCGCGGTCTTGTATGAACCGCGCGATTTTAAAATTACTAAAAGTTATGCAATACCAGTTATTCCTATAGAAAATTTAAAAGATAAACTTGCAGAGATAGCGGCGCGATTTTACTCTAATCCAACAGAGTTTATGCAAGTTATTGGTGTGACTGGTACCAATGGTAAAACGACAGTCGCTTATCAATTAGCGAAAGCGTATCAGTTGTTGGGGATAAAGTCTGCATATATTGGCACAATTGGCCAAGGTAAAGTTGATGCATTGCAGCAATTAGATAATACAACTCCTGATGGAATATGCTTACAAAAGTTATTTAACGAGTATTTAAATCTGCATATTAAGCAAGTATGTATAGAAGCGTCTTCGCACGCATTGGCTGAGGGTAGAACCAATAATGTCGCTTTTAAACAAGCAATTTATACAAATTTAAGTCATGAACATTTGGATTTTCATCATACTATGCAAGAATATGCCGCAGCAAAAGCTAAATTATTTGCGGTAAATTCATTGCGTAATGCTGTAATAAATATTGATGATGCTTATGCGGATGTGATGATAAACGCTTCTGCAAAAAATTGTTTGGTCACGACTTACGCGCTTTATAAAGAAGCTGATTTTCAAGCTGTAAATTGTGTGTATAGTTTAGAAGGTTGTAAATTTACAGTTAAATCAAAATATGGTGAAGTAGCGTTAGTTATACAAGGGATTGGTGAATTTAACGTTTATAATAGCTTAGCAATATTCGCAAGTCTTATGTATTATGATTATCCAATTCAAGATGTGGTAGAGGTTATTCAAAAGCTTACTCCTGTGAACGGACGAATGGAATTGGTTCTGAAACATCCTTACGTGTTTGTTGATTATTCGCATACTCCAGATGCATTAGAAAATGCATTACTTGCTTTAGTTAATATTAAAGAAAAAAGTAATAACACAGGTAAAATTTGGGTGGTTTTTGGTTGTGGTGGGGATAGAGATACTAGCAAACGCCCTTTAATGGGGAAAATCGCGTGCAAGTATGCGGATGAAGTGATTGTGACTAGTGATAATCCGCGTACTGAAGATCCATTGAGGATAATATCAGATATCTGTAAAGGTTTTCCAGAGGATAAGAAAGTTAATAAAATCTTGAATAGACGCGATGCAATTTTATTTGCAATGGCGCATGCTGGTGAAAATGATACGATATTGATAGCTGGAAAAGGGCATGAAGAATATCAGATAATCGGCCGTGAGAAGTTTGATTTTTCTGATAAGAAGGTTGTGCAGGAGTTTGTGCGGTAGGAGTGGTGGATTACCCTCATCCGCCCTTTGGGCACCTTCTCCCATTAATGGGAGAAGGAACATAAATTGAAGTCCTTCTACCGCTGGCGGGAGAAGGTGCCCGATAGGGCGGATGAGGGTAGTTCAAAAACAAACAATTACTCTAATTTAAGCTTCAGGCCCATTAATAGTAATTCTATCATCAAACACAAAACATCCGCCTTCCCACATTGAATCTTCGGCAGGTACTTCCTTGAAATAATTTAAAATCCCGCCTTCCAAATGATAAACATCTTTAAATCCAAGGCTTAGTAAATAAGCAGTAGATTTCTCACAGCGTATTCCGCCAGTACAAAACATCGCGATTTTTTTATCTTTTTTATCTAAAAGATTATCAGCTACGTACTCAGGAAAATCACGGAAATTTTCAGTTTCAGGATTTATGGAATTTTTAAAAGAACCTAGTTCAAATTCATAAGTATTTCTGGTATCAACTACGACAACATCTGGTGATGAAATAAGTTTATTCCAATCTTTAGGATGCACATATTGCCCAGTTTCACGTAGTGGGTCTATTCCTGGCACACTTAAAGTTACTATTTCCTTACGCAATTTTACCTTGGCTTTTTCAAAAGGTATAAAATCATCATAAGTTTCTTTAAAAGTTAAATCTGCAAAACGGGCATCCTGGCGTAGATAATTATAAAAATCTTGCATGTTTTGAACTTCACCAGCAAATCCACCATTTACACCTTCCTCAGCAAGTAAAATAGTCCCAAGGATATTTAGTTCCTGCATTTTTTTATGAATTGCGTCTTTAAGGATCACATAATCAGGAAGGCTCACGAATTTATAGAAGTTTGTAATAATATATTTTTTAGTCAACATTGTAATTATCCTATGTTTTATCTGCGCATATAGTAACCTATATAATAATAATTTTCTAGGTTGATTGATCAATGTAATTTAAAATAGTCATTTATTAGTTAAAGTTGTTGCCTGTATGAAAATATAGGCAACGTGTTTTAATTAACTACGCATTTATTTTATATGCGTAGTTAATAAAACAATTTTGGATCTTCCTAATTCTTCAAGTATAATTTGTAAATCGTAATTTTAAGATTTTCTTATGTTATCTGAAAAAGTTGTTATTATTATTCCGACTTATAATGAACAAGATGTTATAGTCGAGACTTTGTCTGCATTATCGAAAGTGCACGCAGAGTGTATTGATTTTTCTCTTCAGGTTTTAATTTTTGATAGCGCATCGACTGATGCAACGCAAGAAATTGTTAGAAATTTACAAAAACAGTATTCTTGGTTACATATGCAAACTGAAGAAAAGAAAACAGGTTTAGGATCAGCTTATCTTCAAGCTATGCGTTATGCTTTACAAGAGATGCATGCTGATATAGTAATAGAATTTGACGCAGACCTTTCACACCAACCAAAATATTTACTGCCAATGCTTCAAGAAATAAAAAATAGCGATGTTGTTCTTGGTAGTAGGTATATTGCGGGTGGCAGTATACCTAAAGATTGGGGGCCACATAGAAAGCTCATTTCAATTTTAGGTAATCAAGTTGCAAGATTTATTTTAACTAGAAAATACAAAGACTTCACCAGTGGTTTTCGCATAACACGTAGAGAACATTTGCAAAAGGCATTAACAGAGAAATTCATTTCTAATAATTAC
>CAZADN010000125.1:0-5999 GCA_964483895.1 uncultured Legionellaceae bacterium | reverse complement strand
ACTTCCGTCATCAAAGGAATTTCACCCATGAATACATCTTGTTCGCGGATGTCTTTGACTGGTTTAGGATCAACTAAGGAATCTTTATCTAGTACAATTAATCTTACCTTAACTCTTAATGGAGCAGAATAAGTTAAACCACGTAATTTGCACTCACGCACATCAAACGCCGTTTCGCCTAAGCTATAACTCACATATTCAAGGCGGGCGTTACCAGAAAAACTTTCTATAGGAAATACTGAAGCAAAAGCTGAATGCAGTCCGCTTTTTTCCTGACAAACAGAACCTTCACCTACTTGTAAAAAATCGGCGTATGATTTAATTTGAATATCTAAAAGATTTGGTATATCAATAATATCATGTTGATTACCAAAGCTTTTACGGAATCTCTTTTTCTCTGCATGCGAGTATTGAACAGTAGGATTGTTTCCAATAGCCTTGGCCATAAAGTAGTCCTCTAAATAGATTATTCGGTTCTTCAAACACGTATACCCAGCCTCTATACGTGGCTGGGTCTAAACAAAAAATTACAAAAATGTAATTATTTAATTTCAACAGTTGCGCCTGCTTCTTCAAGTTGCTTCTTCATTTCAGCAGCGTCTTGTTTAGATACAGCGTCTTTAACAGTAGAAGGAGTAGCTTCAACTAAATCTTTAGCTTCTTTAAGCCCTAGACCAGTAATACCACGTACTGCTTTAATTACAGCAACTTTATTAGCACCAAAATTTGTCATTACAACGTCAAATTCTGTTTTTTCTTCTTCTGCAGCAGCAGATGCAGCAGCAGGTGCAGCAACCGCAACTGCAGCGGCAGCAGCAGAAACGTTAAAACGTTCTTCCATTGCTTCTACTAATTCAACTACTTCCATTACTGACATATTTGCAATTGCATCTAGAATTTCATCTTTTTTTACAGCCATTTCTAGCTCCTATAAATAAATATTATTAATTAATTATCTGGTTAATTAGACTTAGTATCTTTAATTGCCGCGATTGTTCTTACTAATTTAGCATGAGGCTCTGCAAGAGTTCTAACGAACTTCTCAATTGGAGCTTTCATAACATATAGTAATTTACCTAACGCTTCTTCACGTGTAGGTAGACTCGCTACGAAATCAAGATGGCTAACACCGTATACTTTTCCAGACAAAGACAATGCTTTAACTTCTAATTTACTATTAGTCTTAGAAAATTCTTTAAGCAGTTTGGCGGCATCCCCTGGGGCCTCTGTAGATAGAGCCACGAATAATGGTCCTACCAAATGCTCACTTAAACAAGCAAAGTCTGTCTTTTCAAATGCTCTACGGGTAAGGTTATTAGGTACTACTCGTATATATACTTTCGCAGCACGCGCTTTCGCACGTAACTCAGTCATCTGATTAACAGTTAAACCACGATAATTAGCGACAACTGCCGATACCGCCGACGAAGCTACTTTTGAAACTTCTTCGACTACGACTTTCTTTGCAGCTAAAGTTAACGTCACTTTACTAACCTCCTTAGTTGTGCAAATCTAGATAATAGATTTGACAGTTATGGTGGCCTTCACCTTTACAGTACTTGGCTGTATTAGAATCCGGTTCACCGTCTGCGCAGGATAAAGAATTACTGCTAAACGCACTAGATTAAAGGCGTTAGCAGAGAATCACTTAATTACGCATTTGCACCTGCGGTCTTCGACGGCGACAAAAACATATTCTCGCCGTGAAATTCTTGCAAAATGTGGACAATGTTACACTATTATTGATGAATGATCAATAGTTAACCCTGGGCCCATTGTAGTAGATAGAGTAATCTTTTTAAAGTATACTCCTTTCGCTGTTGTTGGCTTAGCCTTGCGAATATCTGCAATCAAGGCATTCAGATTTTCCACGATATCTTCTGGTTTAAAATCTATTTTACCTATTGCACTGTGAATTATTCCGTACTTATCAGTTCTATAACGGACTTGTCCTGATTTAGCGTCTGATACAGCTGCTGCAACATTCATAGTAACCGTACCAACTTTAGGATTAGGCATTAAGCCTCTTGGCCCTAAGATTTGTCCTAATTGACCAACAATACGCATAGCGTCTGGTGTTGCGATAACAACATCGAACTCAAGGTTACCTTTCTTAATTGTTTCTGCCAAATCTTCAAATCCTACCAAGTCAGCACCAGCATCACGAGCTTTTTGTGCATTTTCGCCTTGGGCGAACACAGCAACTCTTACAACCTTACCAGTTCCTTTAGGTAGAAGTGTAGACAATCTTAAAGATTCGTTTGGCTTGCGTGGATCTAGACCCATGTTGAACGCAACATCCACACATTCATTAAATTTTTTGCTGGCAAATTCTTTAAGTATAGAAATAGCTTCTTCTATTTTATAAACTTTAGTAGAGTCAACTTTTTTTCGAATTTGAGCCTGCTTTTTCGTTAAATCTGTCATAACGTTACTCCCCTTGCTCCAGACCTTCAACCTCAATACCCATACTACGTGCTGTACCAGCTATAGTTCTAACCGCTGCATCTAAATCGCTAGCAGTGAGGTCTGGCTCTTTTATTTTAGCTATTTCTTCTAATTGCGAACGCTTAAGAGTAGCAACTTTCTTCGTATTTGGAGTAGCGCTACCACTACTAATCCCTGCTGCTTTCTTAAGTAATACTGATGCAGGAGGTGTTTTTGTGATAAATGTAAAGCTACGATCTGAATACACTGTAATCACAACTGGTGTTGGTAATCCAGCTTCCATATTTTGCGTAGCTGCGTTAAATGCTTTACAAAACTCCATGATATTAACACCACGCTGACCAAGAGCTGGACCAACTGGTGGACTAGGATTTGCTTTACCTGCAGGAATTTGCAGCTTTATATATGCTTCAATTTTTTTTGCCATTATTTACTCCTATTTGGGTATAACGCTAGTGAGCATACTAGCTCCCCTGTTTTTAAACTATGTTTTTTCAACCTGACCAAACTCTAATTCAACTGGAGTTGAGCGACCAAAAATAAGTACAGCAACACGTAACCTATTCTTTTCATAATTAACTTCTTCAACAACTCCGTTAAAGTCCACAAACGGACCTTCTTTAACTCTAACTACTTCGCCAGGCTCAAATAAGATTTTAGGCTTAGGTTTACTAACACCATCTTCAACGCGCTGTAAGATAGCATCGGCTTCTTTATTAGATATTGGTGTTGGTGTATGACTTGTTCCGCCTATAAAGCCAAGTACTCTCGGGATTGCGCGAACCATATGCCAAGTTTGATCGTTCATTACCATGTTTACTAATACGTAACCAGGAAAAAACTTACGCATGCTCTTGCGCTTTTGACCTGCACGCATTTCAATTACTTCTTCAGATGGAACTACAACTTCACCAATTTTATCACTTAGATTTTGTTGCTCAGCGCGTAATTTTATTTCGCGCATAACAAAACCTTCATATCCAGAATATGCATGAACAACATACCACTGTTTAGACTTTTGTTCTTCCACAGCAATCTCAACCTAATTGTGTTACTTTACCAATAGCCCATGTCATACCTGAATCTACGCCCCAAAGTATAACCCCCGTTACAGCGACCATAATGATCACAATAAGTGTAGTTTGAGTTGTTTCCTGTTTATTAGGCCAAACAACTTTTTCTAATTCTGCTTTTGACTCTTTGGCAAATTCAAAGCAGACCTTACCCTTCTCAGTAAAATACGTCAAAGCCAAGGAAGATACCAACCATAAAATCCATACAATAGCAACAACTGGTCCAGAAAGGCCAGCATAATAGGTAGCTGCCATTGCTGCGATAGTAACGATTGTCACTCCCAGCCACAACCCAATGTCTAACAGTTTTATTTTACTTTTACTCATCTTATTGCCAATTATAAGTTTGGCAGGCCAGGAGGGAATCGAACCCCCAACCTGCGGTTTTGGAGACCGCCACTCTGCCAATTGAGCTACTGGCCTACTTTTTAAAACCCTGTTTTCACTTGTTACTACTTAGGAACAGTAAAAACAGGTTCTTAAAATCTACTCGATTATTTTAGCTACAACGCCAGCACCAACCGTACGGCCACCTTCTCTAATCGCAAAACGTAAGCCTTCAGTCATCGCAATTGGAGCATGTAGATTTACTGTTAATTTAACATTATCACCAGGCATCACCATCTCAACACCTGCTGGTAAATCACAAGTTCCTGTTACGTCTGTTGTTCTAAAATAAAACTGTGGTCTATAACCGTTAAAGAACGGAGTATGACGTCCACCTTCATCTTTAGATAAAACATAAACTTCTGCTTCAAACTTCGTATGTGGCTTAATTGTACCTGGCTTAGCTAAAACTTGTCCACGTTCAACTTCGTCACGTTTTGTACCACGTAATAGTACACCAACGTTGTCTCCAGCTCGACCTTCATCTAATAGCTTACGGAACATTTCAACGCCAGTACAAGTAGTCTTAATTGTATCTCTTATTCCAACTATCTCGACTTCTTCACCTACTTTAACTATACCGCTCTCGATACGTCCAGTTACTACTGTTCCGCGTCCAGAAATCGAAAACACGTCTTCAATCGGTAATAAAAATGCTTTATCTATGTTTCTTACTGGTTCTGGTATATAGCTATCCATTGTCTCAACTAACTTCTCAATAGCTGGTACACCTATATCACTCATATCTCCTTCTAGCGCCTTCAACGCTGAACCTACCACTATAGGTGTGTCATCTCCAGGAAAATCATACGAGCTTAATAAATCTCTTACTTCCATCTCAACTAATTCAAGTAACTCAGCATCGTCTACCATATCAGCTTTGTTTAAAAATACTACTATATATGGTACGCCTACTTGTCTTGATAACAATATATGTTCGCGTGTTTGTGGCATCGGACCATCTGCAGCTGATACTACTAGTATCGCTCCGTCCATTTGTGCCGCTCCAGTTATCATGTTCTTTACATAATCCGCGTGGCCTGGACAGTCTACGTGTGCGTAGTGTCTTAGTGCTGATTGGTATTCTACGTGCGCAGTAGATATCGTTATGCCTCGTGCCTTTTCTTCTGGGGCAGCATCAATCTCATCATACTTCATCGCCGCGCCACCATACTTCTTAGCCATTATCGTTGTAATCGCCGCTGTTAACGTCGTCTTACCATGATCTACGTGCCCAATCGTGCCAACATTTAAATGTGGCTTACTTCTGTCAAACTTTTCCTTCGCCATTTTAAATACCTCTATCTTTTATCTATAATTGCTTCAGCGATATTAGCTGGAGCTTCTGAATATTTAGCAAATTCCATTGTATAAGTTGCTCTACCTTGAGTTGCAGATCTTAAATCAGTTGAATAGCTAAACATTTCAGCTAATGGAACCTCTGCTCTTATCAAACGACCAGCGGGTGATTCATCCATACCTTGTAGAATACCTCTACGTCGGCTTAAGTCACCCATAACATCACCCATGTAATCTTCAGGTGTTACTACTTCTACCTTCATAACTGGCTCTAACAACACAGGCTTAGCTTTAAGCGCCCCTTGTTTAAAGCACATTGAACCAGCTATCTTAAATGCCATCTCACTAGAATCCACTTCGTGGAATGAACCATCAAATAGAGTTACTTTAACATCGACTACAGGATAACCAGCTATAACACCATTTTGTATTTGCTCTTGTATACCTTTATCAACCGCAGGTATATATTCTTTAGGAATAACTCCACCAACAATTGCATTTACAAACTCATAACCTGCACCACGCTCAAGTGGTTCAAGTTTCAACCATACGTGACCATATTGGCCACGGCCGCCAGATTGACGAACAAACTTACCTTCTTGTTCAACTGTCGCTTTGAACGTTTCACGATATGCTACTTGTGGCTTACCAACATTAGCTTCAACTGCAAATTCGCGTTTCATGCGATCTACAATAATTTCAAGATGAAGTTCACCCATACCTGCAATAATTGTCTGACCAGACTCTTCATCAGTGTGTACTCTGAAAGAAGGGTCTTCTTGCGCTAATTTT
>CAZADN010000124.1:0-6042 GCA_964483895.1 uncultured Legionellaceae bacterium | reverse complement strand
CACTATATACTTTCTACGTAAATTCAAATATATTGTATATGGCGTCATCAATATACCTCTATCTAAGTCTGGTTCTAATACAACCTTATATCGATTTAATCCTGCTAAAAATTTAATTAGTTTAATATTTGCAACTGCTCTGTTAATACCATTATACAGGTTATTTAATGCTCTAATTTCTTCTGCAAAACTATTAATCTTCTTCTCTAAAGAATCAGAAATCAATTCTTTATTTTCTTGCAGTGCAAAAGCAATATCGACTACTTCATTCAACTCAAAAAGATTAATAGCTTTAAATATTTTGCCGTTTATAATATTAATAGTCCAATTACGAACTTCCTCAAAAAAAGTACCCTTAAATGCCGATGAAGTATTTGTATTAATTTGACTATAAAAAAACTTATTCAGACTATCACGTAAATAATTACATTTACTCTCAACATCACTGCTATAAATAGTTGCATAATATTCATTAAAACTTGCCATTAACCAAACAACAACTTGATGTTCAGGAAATACTATAGGTGTATCAGAAAGTCTATAATTTCTATAAATATTAGGAAAAGAACCTATTGGCACAAAATAATGTGTCATAAACGAAACAAATATTTTATCTATTTCATCGGTAGGATCTTTAAAAGAGATAGGTCTATAATTACTATTTGCAAAATAAAAATTAATAAAATATTTATATTTAACAGTAAAATTAAACGTCAATGCAGGATAAATATCTTGCAACATCTTTACGAAGTACAGATTTGCAGAGCTAATATCAAATCTAGACCAATAATATATATCCTTGAAATACTGTGTTTTATTATTACAATTAATCACTGTGCTATTTAATAAATTTTTCTCAACATCAGCTAAATTATTATAAAAATCATTAAAGATATTATATTCTGTGTCAATTTGAATTTCTTGCTCTTCGTTATACTCAGATAGTAAAAAAGATTTTTTTCGTAATAAATAAATTAATTCTAATTGATAAGGTTCAAAATTATCACTTGTTAATGGATATTCTAAGCTTTTAGAAAACTCATAATTAGCAATAAAGCATTGCGCATTTGATTTATCAGAGTTATGAAAATCTATTAAACAATATACCCCACCACTAGCGGCCGAAATTTTTATTGTTATTTTACCAGTAAAACTTCGATAATAATGATGCGTAAAATTATCTAATGTACACCCAGGTTCACTTTCAAGACCATCAAATACTTCAAAAACAAAATTATCATTACTTTGTTTTTTTGAAAAAGTAGTTTCAGTCACCAATCTATATAAAGCAACTATACTTCTTAAATTAAACTGTGGCTTATCCAGGTTTTGCTTAGCTAATTGGCGATAATAACCTTGAAACCTAGGGCCTGCATCGGCAATTTGCTTAATTTCTTCATAAGTTAAATGACGTAACTTCAGATAACTACAATCAAAACTAATACCTGTCATTTTATATATATTTTTTGAGTAAAATAAATTAATTAAATATTGTCTATCAGCTGAAAATAAAAATTGGCGTAAATCCATATCTGAAAAAGGACCTCTACTTATAGGGTCTCTATAAGTCAACAAATGCGGACAAAGTAATTTTAAGTAATCTTTAAAATACCCCATCCCAGTCAGTAATTTTGCTAGATAAATCCATCTTTTGCTTACAGAAGTTAAACTCATATTATGGTCATTTACAGAAAATCTTACCTCATTATCATATCTTTCATATATTTTAATAATCTTTTTTCGGCAACTATCTGTCATGTTATTATTTATTTTAACTGACTCAAAATCTTTAATAATCGCCAGAATATCTTTTTTATTGGCAACTGAAGCACATTTTAAGATACTCTTAAATCCTGCTTCTAATTTAGCATAAGAAACAACCTGACTTTTAACTTCTCGAAAGGAAATGAAATCATTAAATAACGGCCATTGATCAGGACATTCTTCTAAACAATATAATGTTATCGCTAATACATCGTGGAACACTTTTGTATAATCGATTTGTATAAAAATATTCATAAATAAATCGAATATATAATAAATTTGGCTAATATTGTTTTCAGTTAACGTAACAGGCGTACTATAAAATTTATATATTTCGCGAATATCTTCAAAAGACCAAAATGGATCTTCATATTTACACTGTTTTTCTAGCAACAAATATTGGCTTGAAGTAAGCAAAGTCTTAAAATCATCTGTATAAATCCTAAAAATTTGCTGAAAATTATTTTTTAAAGCACCTTTTGACCAATCGTTTATCTTTTCTTTAAAATCAATAAAATCATTAAAAGAGAATATTCTAAAATATCCACGCATGATACTAATAAGACTTACCATTAAATTTCTTGAAATAGAAACATCCATTTCTGACCATTTCTTGGCAAATGTATTAATAAGGAATCTTCTACCTACAGTGAAAACCTCTATTCCATCTGTAAATGACTTACAATCTTCCTTATACCTAACTCTTGATAATTCTGCCAGAGATAATGGACGTGGCTGTGTTTCATTATCACCATCAAAAATAACATGGGGTAAAACATCTTGAAAATTATCTAACTCTTGATAATTTTTACCATATTTTCGATATATAAATCTAAACATCGTTTTCTTATGAACATTTTCTAACTGCGTTTCCTTATGCGATAAAAAACTATTTACTGAAAGCAACTTATCACTTTTATCATTTAAGTAAAACAATCTAAGATCCAAATTTGGATACCCACCACAATTAACAATCAAATTTTCTATATCTTGTTTTTCATTATAGGTAAGTATCAGGTCTTTAGATAAATGTTCCTTTTCAAACTCGCCAATCGAAAATTTACGATTAGACTTATCAGTCTCAAAAAATACGTTATCAGAAAGGTTAGGATTAAAAATATAGGCACTTTTTAATAAATCCATTAATGAATCATAAAAAATGTCTACCTTGTCAATATTAATATTGACATCTTCTACAAAACCATCCGAATAAATGTAGTAAAGTTTTCGCTCAGTTAAAATATAAAAATAACTTTCCTGAAAACCTAAATAATAATCATGCAAAATTTGCTTTTGTCCAGGAGAGACACTTTTTTTATCAATCTTATGAAAAGCATAAATCACAGGTAATTTATCTGCTAAATAGACCCTCACCTTGCCGGTATTAAAATACTCTGGATCTAAATAATTTTTTTGACTTGAATAATATTGAAAATTTAATTTAGGATAAAGAATTTTTAACCAATTTATCCTATATTCTTTAGGATTCACAGAAATTAATCTAGAAATATCAAATGCAAGTTTTAACCAACTGCGATTAATAATATAAGAGACAAATGGGGACTCAGAACATAATGTACAAACATCTAATGTCATCTTTTGCCCAATAACCTCTATCCAAAAATCGACAGATAAATTATCTTTTGCGGGGCGAGACTTAATAAAAAGCTCATCTCTATCACTTAATCTAGTTGTATTAGGATTAGATAATTTAAGAGACTCTTGCAACTCTGTATAAAAAAAATCAATTTTCTCTTGTTGGACCAACATATTTATATTCCCTTATGAACTGGGGGAATATTACTCAAAACATTCGAGCTAAACAAGTACTTAAATAATTTTTTCTTTTCTACATAATATTTAACATTCTATTACAATAAAATAAGGTTGACAAAGCCAAGAAAACAAGAGAAAATTACGCCCTAAATGGCTATGTGGCTCAGTCGGTTAGAGCGCGGCACTCATAATGCTGAGGTCGGTGGTTCGAGTCCACCCATAGCCACCACATTATAATCTAATATCATTTAGCCCAACACTACCTCTGATGGATAGTATAGTTGTGACCAAAAGCTCAAATTAGCATTATCACATCTTATTAGATGTTTCATCACCTAAACTAGGTTCTGATGAGTCTTTGTTATTTTCCTTATCGAAAAAAAGACTGTCATAAACATTAGATACCGATAGCTGAATACGTTCGTTCCGCTCCGCTCTTTCTAGAGGACCCATTGTAAACCCGACCGCGGCCAGCCACGCTACAACAGGAATGAGTGTAAATAATCCCATACTATCAACATACAAAATACTCTGTAAATTAACAAACGTACAATTTATAAATTAAGAATTATAAGAAAGCGTCATACAAATAAATGGGATTTATATATGGTTTTTTGATAAAAAAACTATTTTGAATCAAAAAAATTCGTTATCATAGTATTTTATTTACTTGCTGTTGTTTTTAATGATAAATATATTTGCATGCATCACAAGAATACTTCCATATATAAGATCTAAGTTATTTACCTTAAGCTGTTTTATAAATAATAGTATAACTCGCATCATTGCTGTTTACTTTGTTACAGCTCTATTTTCATTATCCGCTAATACCAGCACTGAGATAATCAATACAACGCAAAAAAATAATCAAACTCAAACTCAGCCACAGCCACAGCCACAGCCACAGCCACAGCCACAGCCTAAGATTAAACCTGAAAATAATCAATATAAAGCTACCAATCCACCTAAACAAGAAGCAAAAATATGGAATTTACGCAATGCAGATATAAGAGCTGTTATAAGCGAAGTCTCAAGAGTTACTGGTAAAAATTTCGTAATCGACCCGAAGGTACATGGTAAAATATCTATCATATCCAGCACTCCTATGGCTGACAAAGAGTTATATCAAGTATTTTTGTCAATGTTACAAATTTCAGGGTTTGCAGCCATACCATCCGGAAATGTTATTAAAATAGTTCCAACTTCTGAAGCGAGAACATTATCCGCTCAAGAAATTAACTCTGTTCCTAACTCAAGTCAAGTTGATGACATGTTAGTTTCAGTTGTACCAATAAAATACGTCCCAGCAGAACAATTGGTACCAGTTTTACGTCCACTAATGCCACAATGGAGTAGCGTCACTGCTTATGGACCTTCTAACATGCTTATATTATCCGGAAGATCGAGTAATATTCGCCAAATCTCTAAAATAATAAGCCAAGTAGATAGCTCTTCTTCAAATGGTGTTGATATTGTACATCTAACGCATGCATTAGCAATGGATATAGCAAATACTTTAAAGGAACTAATTAAAACTCAAAATGGCGCTGGTGGTCAGCGCACGCAGAGCGTTATAGCAGCAGATGATAGAAGCAATTCTATTTTAATCAGTGGTAGTCAAACAGATCGTTTACGAATTCGCATATTAATTTCACAATTAGATAAAGGCAATATTGGCGAAACTAATAGCAATACCCAAGTCATTTATCTACACTACTTAAGGGCCGAAGATGTGGTCCCAATTCTTGCAGGGATTGCGCAAGCAAGTTTTAGTGGAACCGTTGGAACTACTATAGGTACGGTCACCATGCCAATACTTGATAGTACAAATCCTGCATCAAGTATGGCAAGTCTTGCCCCAGGAAGTAAAAATCAAGCTCCAAATGAATTACCAAATCCAAGTGCTACAACCACAAATCCAGATAATGCCGCTGGTGCAATCACCCAAAGCGAAGGCAGTACCAAACCAAGTATTCAGATTATTGCAGAACCAAATACAAATTCAATAATAATTAATGCTCCAGCAGCACTAATCCGAACACTTAAAAGTGTTATCTATCAATTAGACATTAAACCAGCACAATTATTAATCGAAGCTTTAGTTGCTGAAATAAATGAATCAGACTTCAAAGATTTAGGTGTCGAATGGGGAAGTATCGATCAAAAAACTAAAGACCCAAATACATTCCGACCAGGATTCGCTATTCTTAACTCCAAAACTTCAATAGCTCAATTCCAAGCACAAATCTATGCCTTAGCTCGGCAGAAAAAAGCAAATATTCTATCTACGCCATCAGTTGTAGTTTTAGACAATAGGCAAGCAAAAATTCTTATAGGAAAACAAGTATCAGTCGCTGCAACTTCTTATCCAAACAATGGTGTTGGTACAACAACCGCAAGCCCATACACAACTTTTGATAGGGTAAATGTTGCTTTACACTTATATGTAAGACCACAAATTACTCGTGGCAATGGCATTCATATGCAAATTGACGAAGGTAA
>CAZADN010000123.1:0-6112 GCA_964483895.1 uncultured Legionellaceae bacterium | reverse complement strand
CAGCTTTAGAAAAGCTTCGCCAAAAATTTCAATATAGAGATGAACGTGGCTTTCATAAAGATACATCAGAAATATGGGTTAACTTATTTTTAATAGATCCAGTTCCAGGCAATGATATTTTAGGCACAGATATAATTGGTAATGCTATAGGTTGGGTTGATCCACATATGTTTGAATACCCCCCATTAGTTAGAAATGTCTCCAAAATATGCTGTAAAAATGAAGATAGCGCATGCTTTGATCTTTTGCATACAAAACCTGGACCTAATACAATTATTAGCAACTATATAATGCCAGGCCATCATGGTACACCTATTGGAAATCCTTTTGGAAATAATGGCGAATCTTTACAATCCATAGGAGTAAAAAATCCAGAATTAACCGCTGCGCACGCGCAACTCATGACAATGTACATTGCTATTGAATTTTTGCTTAATAACGGTAGCACCTTCAAGGTAAATGAAAATGATTACCCATTGTCAAGTTTATATAATGCGTACATTCGAGCAGACCATCAAACACGAGCCAGAATTAGACTAGACACATATTGGGCAATTCATCAGAATCTCGAAGCATATAATGCTTTGAATAAGACTGTATATATAGGACTTGGTTGGGATTGGCATGAAGCATTTACTCCGCCATATGAAGCCACTACCCAAACAAGACCTATGATAATCGATGCACAAAATCATAAATCTAACTTAGGCGCAATTCTACCTTTTAATAGTAAATTTTTTATAAATCAAGAGCATTTAAATCTATTTTTAGAAGTAACAATGGGGTTAGATCCAAGATTATCGCCCAATGAACAATTATCATCCTTACTCGCAAGCAGTTCTAATCCAGAATATACAAGAATCAATAATGAGTCAGCAGAAACTATTATTGTTATAGAAGATGCTATTAAAAATACAATATCCTCTCTTGCTCAAGAATATCTTAAAAACAATTTAAGTATGGAAAGAAAATTAGAAATTATTAGTACTATCAATCAAGCTTTAGCAATCGAAATCCCACAAGATGAAAACCATTTTCAAGATGGAAAACATACTATTCTAGGTTTAATTAAATTCAATTTAAAAGAAACTTTAAAAGACCATTTAATTCAACAAATAGATCTGCAAATCCAAGCTTATGATGATAGTGTGAAAAATATGATTAGGCAAATGCATAAGTACAAGCCTGACACCATAGAAAATCTAGATCTAGTTATCTATGCAGAAGCTTTAGATAAATTCGAACAATTAATGCATTTTGCAGATAATCTTCATGATTTGAGTAGAAATTTACAATCTCAAGAAGATTTCCAAACAGCAATTAATCAAAAAAGCGCAACTATCAGAGATTATGCAAGTATCATACCTGGTTTAGTTGTAAACATTTTAATAGAAAAAAGATTAAATTTACCAGAAATTAGAAGTTCAAGTGAAAATGAACATATGAGTTCTTTTCATAGCCATGTTACCAATCTTTATAATCTTCAAACAGGTGCGTTAGAAAGGAGAATTAGAGAGCTAGAAGAGCAGGCTTCTGAACGTACTAATAATCATGCTCGTAGCACCGGCGAGTTGAATGAGCGAATTAGAGATTTAGAAATTCAAAATAGCGTGAACTTGGGACATATCGGTACATTTGTCGACCATTTGTCTATATTAAATAACAACATATATGATAAAACACTAACAATCAAAGATATTAAAAATACTTACGCAAGCAATTATTGCAATATGCAAATTTTAGGTGGGTTTATATTAGCAATTGGAAGTCTAGCAGTCGCTGCAGCTTTTACTGTTTTATCGATTCATGCTTTAGGAATAATTGCAAGCGCCGGAATCGGTGGAGGCGGGCTTGCGGCTATCACGGTTGGTATTTTTGCGACTAAAAGTCATGCTGAATATAGTGCTTATGATAAATCTTTTAATATAATGAATCCTCCAAAGCCTCTAGGAATTACTAACTAAGACGCCTAAGTACGGATAATTTCAGTAGAGCTCCATGGCTTACGCACGAATATTAAAATAAACCTCAGAATCTAAAAGTCAAGACGATTTTCATGCGTAAGCCCTGGTAGAACTCTAGTATTCCAGTAACCACTGCCAAACTGGAATAATTTTGATTAAATAAGCTTTGGAGTTGAATATTATTTCCTCGTCGGCACTTTCTGCAAGTGTCAAAATATAACCTTGCTGTAAATTGTAAATTTGCAATGCGTTTAACAAACCAGCCACTTCTCGTGTTTTTGTTTCTGGATCTATCAAAGTAGCACACACCTGAATGGCTTGAGTGATTTCTAAATCTTTTTTTACAATAAAATCACATTCAACATTAGTCTTATGAAAATAAATATCACACTTTCGTCGATACAGCTCACGAAACACAACATTTTCCAAAATCCTACCATAATCATTTGAAAATTTAAATGACACAGCGGAAGCAAGACCTGTATCTAAACAATATATTTTTTTATCATTAATAAACTGCTTTTGTAATGAATAATCAAATTTGTATAACTCATCAAATAAAAAGGTATCTTTAAGATAACCTAAGTAATCCATGATTGTATTTGGATGGCAACTCATAGCGTTCGCCAAATTTCGATAGCTAAAAGATTTACCAGAGTTGCTTGCTAAATAAGAAGCAAGTTCCTTAATCTTGCTAGGATTTGTATTATAACGTGCAACAATATCTTTATATAAAAAATCATCAAAATACGCGGTTAATAATTCTTTTTTCAACACATGGCGATTTACAACCGCCGGAAAAGCACCATATTCACAATACTCAGTAAAATATTTCATAATAGTTGCTTGCTGTCTTTTGGTAAAGGATGGCGAAATTCCAAACCCTTTAAAAGTCAAAAACTCATGAAAAGATAATGGTGCAATATGAATAGATAAATTTCTACCAGTCAAAAGTGTTGCGTACTCTTTTTTAATAAATGAAGAATTAGACCCACTGATCCAAATTTGCTTAACCTCTCTTCTATCATAAATTGCACGGATAAATTCAACCCAATTATCGCAATTTTGAATTTCATCAACAAATAAATAATCAATGTGAGAGTGAGAAAGATATTCGTAAAAAATATTAGACAAAGAATAGTTTTTTAATGTCTCATCTTCAAAATTAATATACAAAACATTCTTACTACCACCATCTAAAACATACTTGATAACTTGATATAGTAAAGTACTCTTACCTACTCGACGCGCCCCTTCAATAATTTTTATCTCTGGAACATGCAAATATTCCAATAAGTTATAATCACGCGAAAACCCAGTAAGCTCATCTGGAAAATCCTGAAACAACCACGGATTCCAATCTAATAAGGCTTGATAAATTGGCTCGGCCATAAATTCCTAAATTTTTGATATAATTGATTATATCATAGTATCAAATTTTGATATATTCAATTATCATAAAAAAATACCACTTCAACACGTAGCATTATTCTGCAAATAACTCACTGTCGCTGTATCTGGAATATTCGGCATAGTTAATTGTTGTGTTCCATCTGCATTAGTACCTGGATTAACGTATTGATTCCAAGACCAATAATCCATTCCCATATAATAAGGGTTTGAATTTTTACATGCTATATTCCGCGCTGTTTGCGCAAATAATAATTGTGTGGCATTACTCGTACTAAAATCAGTAATTAACTGAAAATATGTAGGTGCCGGCTCGCTGGCATTATAAATACCATATTGCTCAAACGTTCCAAAACTTGCACCGGCTGCGACGATTACCGTATATGGTACTTTATATTTTTGCGAATTTGTGCTCGCATTCGATACAACTGAGGTTAAATAACTAGTATAAGCACCTAATGGATTAGGTGTTGGAGGTGTTGTAAATGCCGATACGTCATATAAAGGAATTGCAATAAAAGCGTTATTATTAGCGCCAAACATAGCTTGCGCCGTCTGCCAATCATCATTTACCGGCGTTAAATACACCCCCATATAACGCCCATTTGGATGCGTTGCATCTATGCAAATAGAGCTAGCTAATAGCTTCGACATTTGGCGATAAAATTCGGCTATTCCTGGATTATCTAAGCCATTACTTACTTCTAAATCAAAAAGCACGCCACTAACTTTTGAATCATTACACAATTGCGTGGTTAAAGCTTGTGCGACACTATCTGCCATAGTGGTATTCGTAAGCAAGAGTTTATTATTTAAATAATTTTGCGCAACATCCACAATAGGTAAAATTTTGGCATTACTAAAAGCATTATAATAAGAAGAGACGGAGGCATCTCCTGTTGTATAGCCAGGCGATATTGTACAAGTTGAAAGATTACTTGGATCTGTACAGGTTATTTCAATATCAGAAGAATAAGGATAAAGTCTTGTTATCTGATTTTTAGAAAGTGCGCCTGAATTAAAAGAACTAATACTACTTACCCATTGCCCAGCATCAATACTACAGCTTTTCCCAGGACCACCTGTACAATACAAATCATAAAGCAAAGCACCATAACTAAAAGGTAACGGTGTTATAAGGCTACTATGTGCCATAAATGCACTAAACCACATCAAAAAAGCTAAAAATATTTTCATCATGAATTTTACAAGGCTCTCCAACGTAAATGATAAATTAACCTAAATAATAGTTGTTTACAATTGTTGTTTTTTTGAAAATCTCCGCTTGCTCACGCGCAAAACACAATGAATCCGAGCCGCGCGCGTGAGCAAGCGGAGATTTTCAAAAAACGCATAAAAATTAATTGCCAACAAGCCTTAATTATATTTAGAATAGCAACTACCTTTCATAACCAATAAGAATAAAATGAACAAACAATGGATGTTATTTCTTTTAATGGGCGCAGCGGTTAATAGCAACGCTGGAACAATGGGTAACGCGCCTAGCTCATATGCTGGACTTTGGGCTGGAGTTGGAGGAAGTTATACTTATTCAACTTTAGACGGACAAACTAATATATCCCAAGTAAATAGCGCACCAAGCTCTGTGCAATATATATTAGACCATGACATTCTTAATCACATGGCGCCTGTATTTGATGCCGGTTATTATTATCCTATTAATTCCGAATGGCTTATCGGACCTAAATTTTTATATAAATACATAGGTCAACAACAATTCGACCAAACTTGGTCTGGTTCGTTTCAAGATGGAACCTTCCAATCTGCGGCAATTAAAACCAAATCCGTGCAAAACTTTAATCTTTTGCTAAGTGGCGCTTATCAATTTTCCAATTGGCTAGTATACAGTGGCGCTGGTTTAAGTTGGGCTGATGTAAAAGTTGAATTAAACGGCAGTATCTTACCAGCAACTAGTACGGTATTTACTCAAGTAAATCCAACCCAAAGTAAAACAATCTTAGGTGGCGCTGGCCAAGTTGGCTTTGAGTATATGCTTCCAAACCGCTTTATGGTAGATATTTCTTACAATTTCTTAGCAACCGCAAGAACTAAAGTGCCAAACATTCGTTTTAATGCAACAAATGGCGGATATTCAAGTTTTAGTCAAAGTTTAAGTGTTGTTGAACAAGGAATTAATATCACCGTTAATAAGTATTTTACTTAAAAGCAGGAATTATAAATGACGAAGATATATAAATCCGCGCAAGATGCTTTGCAAGGATTATTACATGATAATATGACGATTATGGCCGGTGGTTTCGGCCTTTGTGGTATTCCAGAGAATTTAATTAATGCCATATTAGAATCAAAGGTTCGTAATCTTACTATTATAAGCAATAATTGTGGGGTCGATGATTTTGGTTTAGGGCTCTTATTAAGATCTCGACAAATAAAAAAAATGATTTCCTCATATGTTGGCGAAAACAAAAATTTTGAAAAGCAATTTTTAGATGGCGAGTTAGAACTTGAGCTAAACCCTCAAGGCACACTTGCCGAACGTATCCGCGCAGGCGGCGCTGGTATCCCGGCTTTTTATACTAAAACTGGCGTTGGCACTGTGGTTGCAGAAGGTAAAGAAACACGCGAGTTTAATGGTGAGATTTATGTTATGGAGCAAGCCTTACATGCTGATTTAGCAATAATTAAAGGCTATAAAGCTGATAAATTTGGAAATGTTATTTATAAAAAAACCGCAAGAAACTTTAATCCAATCATGG
>CAZADN010000122.1:4931-6167 GCA_964483895.1 uncultured Legionellaceae bacterium | reverse complement strand
GAATCTCTTACTTTATGTCGTTGCACAATATCTCGCAGCACAATTGAATCCAGCAAGCTTTGAATATAATTTCTCTTGATTTCAGGTTGTGCTAATTGATAAAGCTCCGGCAAACCACCTTCTGTTAAATAACTTAAGACACTGTCTTTGCCGCGCGGCAAAGAGAACACGTGCAAAAATTCCGCGTAACTAAAGGGATAAACGGTTAGAGACAAATATCTGCCACTCAAATAAGTCCCAAGCTCGGTGGACAACAAATTGGCATTTGAGCCAGTGATAAAAATCTCAATATCAAGCAAATTATCCTGCGCAAGTGAATTAACGGCCTTCTCCCACCCAAGAATATCTTGAATCTCATCAATAAAAAAATAAATCTTTCCTTGCGGGTTTTGCATATTTTTATATATTGCAAATGTTTGCATTAAAGCGTCCGCATCGATAATAAAATTAAAATCATACAACTCACGATTGATATAAAGAACGTTGCATGCAGAAACACTATAACTCTCGATAAGACGATATATCATCATACGCATCAATCGACTTTTCCCGGAGCGACGCTGTCCTAATATAACTTTAACCAACCTATTGCCCAAAAATCCTTCTAGTTTCTCCAGATAATCTGGGCGTTGATAACCACTCTCCCGTGGAAAATCATTCCAAAAATTATATTTGCAAAGTATACTTGAAACTATTTCTTTATTTTGCATTTTTATAAACTATATTTTATAAATTAAGTTTTATTATGAGTTAAATAAAGTATATTTTCAAGTTTTCCATCTTCGTACTGGACAAAAAGCACGTGATTGTTTATTAGACATCTTTCCAAACCCGCTGCAGAGAGCAAATTGCAAGGAGGCTCGGAGCGCAGAACCGGAGTATACACGCAAGTATATGAGGATTCGAGCACCGAATCGACGAAGCAATTTGCCTCTGCAGTAGGGTTTGGAAAGATGTCTATTTATCCTTGTGCCCATAACCCAACCAATAACAGCTCTAGGAGGATCGTTGTGTGTACGTTGTTGTTGGATGGCTAGAATTATAGCCTATCTCTGCCGCGATCTCTGGAATATCCATAAATTGCGTGATCACTGTTTCTTCATCAGCATCACTGCCATTATCAATTACATGATAAGCATGGCTTGGCTCTTCAAAATGTACTCGCATATTTTGCAAATACTCAGCTCGAGATTGTGAGTCTCGTTTTGATAATCTTATGTCAATTGTCTCACCAAC
>CAZADN010000122.1:0-4921 GCA_964483895.1 uncultured Legionellaceae bacterium | reverse complement strand
TTTTACAAATAAAGCCGTTGGAAATTGCAGAAGAAATTCCAGGCGATTTTTATCTTTATAAAATGCTTGGCTAACTACAATATTTTCATACTGAGTTTGTAGAACTCTAAGATTTTCTGCGACCAATGCAAAATACTCATTACGCATCTCTTCTGAAAATGGCCTGCGCTCATCAATAGACAAATGCATCATGGGAGTTAACACTTCATCAGCATCCCAAAAATAAAAATTAGAATGCTGACTTAAAACTTGACCAACATAATTTTTACCAACGCCTGCAAGACCAAACAACACCACTATCATTCTTAGACCGTCAAAGAAACATTTTCAAAACTAGAAACAACATACTTAGCAAAACTAAATGAGCTTGTAAATGCTGGGGAAACCGCATTTAACACATGTGTTTCATGATTGGTTTTCCGAATAATAAAATCCATCGCGAGCTCTTTTTTCTTTTTATCAAATAATTGTGCTCTGATACCTACTTTTTTACTTTTAACCAAATCTTCTGGGGTAATACTTGGTAGCATTGCGCGCGCGGCTTCGACAAATTTGGACTTTATAAATCTTGGAACTTCTTGATGGGCATAATTCCTAAAGCCTTGTTTGTTAGTTAAATACTGTAGTCCTAATTGTGAAAATACTTCCAAGCTCTCAAGCATTCTAATTCCAGTTATACCACTATAGTGCTCACGCCCCAAAACTGGTACAGCGCTAGGCCCAACATAAACCTTTCCATCTATGCTTTTAGTAAAATGTACGCCTAAGAAAGGTACGTTCATATCTGGAACTGGGTAAATTAAATGCTTAATAGCAATTTTCGAAGATTTTTTTAATTCATAGTAAATGCCTTTAAAAGGAATCATCGTGTAATCTTCTGTCAAACCGCATGCTCGAGCTACTTTATCCGCATATAAACCGGCTGTATTAAATAAATGACCATAACTAATTTCTGTATTATTTACTCTAATTTTTCGTTGTTTTGGCGCAAAATCAACGCAATTACTATTAAATCTAAAATCAACTTTTTTAGTTAACAACCAACTATAAATATGCGTTAATATCTCTTTTGGCGCAACAACTGCGGTTTGTGGAGAAAAAAGTGCGAGTTTTGTATTTAAATTTGCCAATGGCTCCATTTCTTGCAATTCACTAGTATTTAACATCCGCACAAAAGCTCCATTCGCTTCTGCACGTTTAAATAAATCTTTTGCGACCTCTTCTTCAAATTGATTAGTTGGTAATATAATTTTACCAATACGTTCAATCGGCAACTGATTATCATCACAATATGCGGCCATTGCCCGCAAGCCTTCCAAACAAAATTTAGCTTTTAAACTATCAGATTTATAATATATTCCAGCGTGCAAAATACCACTATTACGCCCACTTGCATGTAAGCCAATGGTATTTTCTTTCTCAAGAATTAAAATGTTAGCGCTAGGATTATTAATTCTTAACTCTCTTGCAATAGTTAACCCCAAAATCCCTGCGCCAATAATTACAAAGTCAGCATGCATAATTATCCCTTAATTTTCTAAATCCTTCGTTACTACTTCTTTAATTAGATACTGTGGGCGACCTTTAGTTTCGCGAAATATTGCACCAACATATAAACCAACAAAGCCTAACATCATCATTTGAATTCCACCTGATAATAATATCGCGGACATTATTGCAGGCCAACCAGGCTCATACCAACCCATAATTTTTTGAATTATGATAACGACTATATAAGATAAAGACACGCACGACATAATTAAACCTAATAATAGTATTGCCTTAAGCGGTGCGTCTGAAAATGAAATTAATGCTCTATCCAACCAGTAATATAAAACTTTACGGCTTAATACTGGCATTTTCGAATTTTCGCGACCATCAAAGCGCGCTTCTCTGTCATAAAATACTTGTACTTGTTTATATCCAACCCAGCTAACCAAACCGCGCATATAAGGTTTATCTTCTTTAAGCTCAAGCAATCTATCAACAACTTGCCGAGATAACAACTTAAAATCACCAGAATCAGCTGGAAGATTAATTTCGGAAATAAAATTAATCACGCGATAACCAAGTTTAGTAAACCACATTTTAAACGCATTTTCCCCAGCACGTTTACGTCTGGTTGTATAAACTACGCCAACTTGTGAATCTTCCTGCCATCTCGCGATTAATTCTGGTATTAACTCTGGAGGATCTTGTAAATCCGCGTCCATATAAACCACCGCATCACCTTTGGCTTGGCTAATTCCTGCCATAACACACTCAGAGACGCCAAAATTTCTTGTCATATTAACTAAAACAATATCACCATGTGACATTTCAGCGCGCAACATTGACTCTGAATTATCTGTGGAATTATCATTTACAAAAATTAATTCGTAAGAACCTATTTTCTGCTCAGAAACTAGATTCGTAAACATTTTACGCATTCTTACCAGTAGCTCGGGAATTACATTTTCTTCATTATAAAATGACAATACTACCGAAATCTTAGGATTTACCCTCACTTTTAACTCCAAAAAACAGATAAACAATAATTAACAACATAATTAATAATAAAACCCAAAGCACTTTGCCAGAGAGTAATTGTGGCATTATATCACCACATAAAACTAAAACTATCTGCAAGGGCAACATGAATATTAACAAAAAAAATGCGTAAACAAAAAAACTAATATTTGTCAGGCCAAATAAGTAGCCTAAAGTTGAACCAGGGGCAGCTGGATTTAACTGTACAGTTGCAACAAACTTCCAGCCATTTTTACGTGTTTGCTCCAAAAACCAATCGGTTTTTGGAAATTTTTTAACTAAAAATGCATAAACTCGTTGCCGAAACAACAATCTTGATAGCCAAAATGTTGAACAAGATGCCAAAAGTGCGGAAATGATTGAAATCCCAAGACCGAGCCATTTACCCCATAAAACTCCAGCTATTATGGCCATTGGCGAACACGGAATAACACAAACAGCAAAAACTATATGAAAAAATGCATATAAAACAGGGGCTAAGACTGGATGCAAAGCCAAATACGCTCGCAACCACTCAAAAATCTCAGCGATACTCATTATGATTTACGCCACATTTTAAAACGCCCATTTACAAACGCCATAAACCAGTGTCTGGATGCCTCTTGCAAGAAGTTCCATATATTGCCATTCCAACGTTTTGCAGCACTAATTGCCTCACAAAATAATCTATAAGCAAATTTATATGGCTCACGTTTCTTATTAAAATCTTCACTAACTACTGCGTAAGCATAATTAATCAAAGCCAATTTTGGCACATAATGCAGATGTCGCTTTAACATATCATTAATTTCTGCATGCACTGCAACTTTAGCACGCAGGGTTTTATTTTCAGGATAAAGCCTAGATCCTGCCAAAAATTCAGGCAGATACGCAAATTTAATCCCAAGTAACGCCATCCTAACCCAAAATTCGTAATCCATGCAATAATTCAAAGATTCATCTAATAAGCCGGTTTTATCTAAAACTCGCCGCCGAAAAAACAATGCCGGCTGACATATAAAACATTTTTCCATTAAATCTTGCAAGGCAAAGGGTGTGGTTGGATAAGCATCAATAACATTATCATTGGTATCAATATGCTGCGCCATTCCATACACCACATCGACATCTGGATGTTCAGCAAAAAACTTAACAACTTTAGCTATAGCTCCTGGATAATAAACATCATCCGAATTAAGCCAACCAATAATTTCACCTGTAGACTTTTGCAAACCTTTATTAACTGCATGAGTTTGTCCATTATCTGGTTCGGAAACCCAAATAATATCATTTTCAAAACTGCGTAAAATATCTACGGTATTATCAGTGCTGCCGCCATCATAAACAATATGTTCAAGATTCACATATTTCTGCTGTTTAACACTTTGCAAAGTTCTGGCAATGAAACTACCTTGGTTAAATGATGGGGTAATGATACTAACTTTCAATTTTAGTTACTCTTAAATGATTTTTAAATATTTAGTTTTTCGCTTTTATCAAAAGCTCCGCTCTTCTAAAATACTCCGCTCCCTTACGGTCGCGGCTCGGTTTTTATCGTTACACTATCATATATTCGAACGAATCCGAGCCGCGCGCGTAAGCAAGCGGAGCTTTTTGCAAGCACAGAGCTTTTCACAAACACCAAAAGTCTCAAACCACCGCAATCTCACTCAACAGATACTCGGCGCATGCAAATAATGATTTAAATTTTCGTAAATTTGGATAATCTACCAAATCTTTTTCATTTGTCATCGCAGAATAAACTAAAAGTGGTTTGGCTCCAATACGCAAAGCCGCTTGCACATCGGTGATTTTATCACCAATAAAAATTATATCTTCAGGTGAAACTGCAAATTTCTTTGCCAAAGATAATAGCATACCTGGTTCTGGTTTGCGACAGCCACAAGCTTCTACAGGTAGATGTGGGCAATACTCTATAGCATCAACTCTTCCGCCAAAAGCCGCGATTCCTGCCAACATTTTCGCATGAATTTCACTTAGAATTTGATGAGAGTAGTAACCACGCCCAATTCCAGATTGATTAGTTGCAACACCAATCTTGAAGCCTGCTTCAGTTAACATCGCAATGGCCTTTTGGCTGTTTGGTAAAAATATAAACTCATCAGGGGATTTTATGTAATGTAACGAGTCGTGATTTATTATTCCGTCTCTATCCAAAATAATAACTTGCGAACGGTTTTTTATCATAATTTTACTTGGTATAAGCTAATTTATCTTTCATGTTTTACCACAAAATATTAAAATTATATAGTTATACTTTGCTGATATTCCAAAAGGGGTCTAGACTTCTTAATACTAATAACAAAAATTGGTTATAAAAATGAATAAGTACAAAAATATATTTGCAGTTTGGTTGTTATTTTTCATATCTACTACGTGTTTTGCTACACAA
>CAZADN010000121.1:0-6222 GCA_964483895.1 uncultured Legionellaceae bacterium | reverse complement strand
GGTTGCAAGCTTAAGATTAGATTCCTCATCAAAGCGTGCGCGTAACTCGATAATTGCGGTTACTTCTTTACCGCGTCTGGAAGCTTCTAATAAAGCTTTTACCATTTCAGAGTTGATACGGGTTCTATAAAGGGTTTGTTTGATTGCTAGGACGTTTGGGTCGATAGCCGCTTGTTTGACAAAATCTATGACGGTTTCATAACTTTCATATGGATGATGAATTAATATATCCTGAGAATCCAGAGCATTAAACAAGCTTTTTTGTTGTTTAAGAGGTACCGCGTAACTTGGTGTGAATCGTGGGTATTCAAGTTTTGGGCGTTTTACTTGTTTTATTGTTCCAAGTAACCTTTGTAAATTTACAGGCCCATCGCAATAATAAACATCTTCGTAGTGCAAATGGTATTTATTAAGCAGAAAATCTGTAATTTCTTTTGGGCAATCATGGTCGATTTCTAAGCGTACAACATGTCCATAATGGCGTGAAAATAGTTCACGTTGTACTGCTTCAGCTAAGTCATCAGCGCCTTCATCATCTAAATATAAATCACTATTTCTAGTAATTCGAAAAGCATAGCATCCTTTGATTTCCATTCCTGGAAAAAAACTTGAGATATGCGCTTTAATTATTGAAGATAGGTAAATAAAAATATCTTTCTCATCGCTTAATTCTTTAGGCAGAAGAATCATGCGTGGCAAAATTCTTGGGGCATGAACTACCGCGTAATTAATATTTCTATCAAATGCATCTTTACCCTCAAGAGAGATAATAAAATTTAAACTTTTATTAAATAACTGAGGAAATGGATGGGCTAAATCTAAAGCTATTGGACTTACAATTGGTAAAATTTCATTTTTAAAATAATTTTTTATCCAAAGGCTTATTTCTTCATTCCAATCTGACTTTTCATAAAAGTAAATATGTTCTTTGCGTAATTCTGGTAGCAGCTTATTGTTGTAAAATTCATATATTTTCTCAATCAATTTATGCGTTTGTAAACTTAGTTTTTGAAATGTCTCATCAGAATTTAAACCGTCTGAGCCAGTTTTTTGTGGAGCAATAGCTATCCTTTCTTTAAGGGCTGCAACTCTAATTTCAAAAAACTCATCAAGATTATTGCTGCAAATGCAAACAAAACGCATTCTTTCGAGCAGAGGTGTATTGCTATCTTCAGCCAATTGTAAAACCCTGTCATTAAATTCTAAAGCTGTAAACTCGCGATTTAAGTAGTATTCTGGGCTGTCTAATACTTTAATATTTTTCATTATAAAAAAAGTAAGTGTATTATTTTGAGCTTATTTTATGATTATAGACTATATTTTTGTTCTGCAGTATTTCTTATAGGACTTACGAAAAACTCCGATCTCTGCGTTAAAATTTGTTTTTGCCTTGACCTCGGAGTTTTTCGTAAGTCCTGTCTTAGTATAAGACAAGTATTCCTTCTCCTAATTTGGAAAGGAGAAAGAATCCTGCGTGATAGCATTACGCAGTTTGTTTGCTTTTAAAGTTTTTAGGTCGATTAAGACAAATATGGTTTTGAATATTTTTATTGTATATTTCCATTATTTGTGGCTTAAAATCATCCAATGCTAGGTAAATATTTTCACGATCCCATTCAAAGTGTGGAGATTTATTAAGTAAGAATTTAATAAATATATCCAGCATTTTAAAGTTTGGATTTAATTCTTCAATCCACAAAAACTGTCCTTGTTCGTTTACACCTAAAAATATATATTCATTTTGCTCGGTCACAAGAAAGTCAATAGTGCCAAATACTATTCCCATTTCACGCATAAAAGCGCGAATTTTAAATTCTAAATTTACTGGTAATTTATACTTATCAACTGCTATTGGATTTTTACGGATTTCGCGCCAATCAAGGACTCCATCTAGGTGCGCTTGCGAATTGATTTTAGCTGGTACAATATAATCTCCAAAACAAGTCACCCGTACTTCATATTTTTTTTTGAGTTCGGTTTGAAAAATGCCAGGGGTTTGTTGTAATAATCTAAATTTTGGTAAATCTTTTAATGTCACACGCGAAGTATATGATATTTTAGTTCTTTCTTTTTCAATCCAAGAGTTTAGGCAAAGAGGTTTGTAAATCACCCCTGACTCGCTGTATTTTTGTATAAATTGATGAATCTCTATAGGGTCATTTGAACATAAAGTAGTTGGAATTTTCATTCTACATTCACTTGCGATTTTTAACTGTAGAAGTTTAAAGTTAGCTTTTCTGGCTGACTCCTTGCTATTAATCCACCAAGCTTTTGGAGCAAGATTTGTTGTAAAAGATTCAAAAAACAAATCATTTTCACGGCTTATAAATGCATAGTCAGCTGGGTGAGTAGTTCGCTTAGAGATGAAAGGTTTTCTAGCACGTCGCCACCATACAACTTCATAGTCGTCGTCAACTACAGAGTTGAATTTATCACGGGACCGCCATTTATATAGTTCGTTATCGATGTAAATTGAATTACGTTGCTTGGTTGGTTGATCTGCGGTGAAAATAAGATGCGCAGTATTTCCTAACTCCTCTAGCGCAAGTTTTATAACAATTGCATGTGTATCGTCTGGTTGGGTTGGTATTAATATTTTCATTATATCTCCATATTAAAATATTAGTATTTGCTAAAATTTCCCTTAAAATAACTATTGCATTTGGATTATAGGTATATATAGTGTGTGCAAATTGATTGATAACTGAAAAGTTAAGATACGATTAGATCCTTTATCCATAATGTACTCCATAGTTTTTTAAGTGTTACCAATTCCATATGGTCACTCAATGCTGGTTGGATTGTTTCTTCCTGAAGTTGAAAATTTTAATATTATTGAATTATTTTTGTCAATAGGCGATGAATTTTTTTCTCTGTACTACGCTATTAAATGAATTTTGCCTTTTGATTCAAGATTGATTAGACTTTAAATTTTTATCTGAGGTCAAGGACGATGCCGCATAAAGTAAACGCAGTGTAGTTGAGGAGGGCTGAACGGCTACATTAAATATTACTTGGCAAAGATGTTTTTTATTAGCATAGATTCGGGGCATGGCGATGAAATCTTCAAAAAAAAATAAAGGTCAAGCAAGTCGTAACTGTAGTAGTGCTTTAGAAACATGGCCTTCAAGGATTCCTAAAGGTGTTGATGTTGATTTCGTGAAAACAATCTTTGACATCACCCCAGCTTGTTTGCCAGTCACACAAAGAAAAATGATTTTTCTTGCGCTGTATCTTTCTATGATTGGGGCAGTTGTTTGGCTTGAAATTGCTTTTAGTCTGTCAAAAAAAATCAACAAGATCTTGAGTGAAAATTTTTTATGGCTAACCATTATTACCTATGGTATGGAGCCATTTATGCTGATTTTATATATGATTTTGGCTAGATATCCTTATTTTGACCCAAATATAAAAACGAATCTGCAAGCATTGCCTTCTCATGAGGACCTAGAGATAGAAAGATGCGATTCCCATTTTAATCAAGATACTGTTTTGGTTATTCCATGTCACCATAGCGCTTCTAATGCTCTTGAAGCACAGAGTTTAATCAAAGTAATTAGAGCTGCCTTATTACATTTTGAACCATCACATATCCTTGTTGTAAACAATGGTGAAGAAGCAAAACCCGTTGATAATACCGAGGAAATTGTCCGTGCAATTCATAGAGATATTATTTATATCTATCGTCGTGATGGTAATAAAAGTCGAGCCCAACTGAATGGAATAGCACTTGCAATAGCACATTATGGTGAAAAGATTAAATACGTTTTACTGATAGATGATGATGTTCAAATCCCTGAGCATTATCGTTTAGAGCGTGCTTTTTTTTTGGATAAACATGTGCGGGGGGTTATTTATCCTATTCTTGCTACTTCTTATGATGAAAAAGACAATATGTTGACTCGTTGGCAAAATATGGAATACAAGCTCTCCGATCTTACTTTAGCTGCACTAGATGCTTTTGATAGTGCTTTTGCTCCTCATGGTGCTTGTGTGTTGTTAGAGATAAAAACTGCCCTAGAAATTCTGCGAAGACATACTGGGCGATTTAAAGGAGAGGATAAAGAAATAGGTGAAATTTTACGTAATCTCTATGATGTTTATGGCGAGTTACATTTTCGTGTTGACATGGCGGTTCATTTTAAAACTGTTGTACCCAACAGTTACCTTGGATATGGCAATAATCTCTGGAAGCAACGTGTGAGAAGTTGGTCAGAGGCTCCTTTTCTTTACGCTTGGTGTTTAGTTCTAAAACCATTAATAGCAGATTGGCGATTTGCTTTAAAAGCTTTACCGATAATAAAGCTCACGCAAAGTTACCATTTTATCTCGCAATGTTCACATATTTTTCGTTATTACATCATTGCGTTGGAAGCAAGAAATCCAAAATTTTGGCTAACATTTGGAATTTTTTCGCTTGTTCAAAGTAGCGTTATCTTTTTATTTAATTATCAAAAACTGCCTCCTTATTTAAGAAATGATTTTATTTCAACAGCAACTTTCCCTGTATATAAAAATATTGATAATGCGATGTCCCACATTGCTTTTTGGCGAGCAATTTTATTTTCAATCCCTGCTGAAGCAAAAGCAGAAACAAATTTAGAAAAACTCGAGAGCGGGCTGGTGCCACCATTGCAAGTAGACTATATTCAAAGCACGCGTACTTTTTCAAAAACTCCATTGCAAAAAGTAAGTTTTTATCGATCCAGCGCTATTTCTGAGGTTGATGAAATGGATAAAGATGACAACAAAGATGATGCACAGTATTCAATACCAAGCGGTACAATGTGAGTTTTCGTTAAGCTTTTGGCTAACTTCAGTGATTCATATTATCTGTTGATTTTTCATGGTTTTTAAGAGATGCTTTGGAGATGTTTGTTAGCAAAAAAGGATTTAATTGTGGCGCTTAGTTTATTCATTTTATATGTAATTTTTACATTGGTAATTCTATACAAAGCATATAATCCCGTGGTTTGGGATATTGTAAGTGTGCTATATCTAGTTTTTGCAACTATTTTTTTGGAGTTTCAGGCGCTTTTAGGTATCTTATTATGGAGCGTGATTATTGCGATTATTGTTATTCATCAAGTTGCAGATGTGCGGCGTTTAATCAGCGAGATGATTTATAAAAAAGCGCAAAATAAATTACCAAGTATATCAAAGACCGAAGAGTTAGCTTTAAATGCTGGGGATACTTGGTTTGAGGAAAGTATTTTTCGTGGAGAGCCTGACCTTAATAAATTAAAAGAAATTTTGCCGAAATTATCTACGGCTGAAAAGCATTTTATCAATAATGAAGTCAATACGTTATGTGCGATGCTTGATGATTGGAATATCAATCAATCTGGAGATATGCCAGAAGAAGTTTGGCAATATATCAAAAAACAAGGTTTTTTAGGACTTGTTATTCCTAAAAAATATAACGGTAAAGGTTTTTCTGCTTTAGCTCATTCTGAAATTGTTATGAAAATCGCGAGTCGTTCTTGTACTGCTGCGGTTAGCATTATGGTCCCAAACTCATTAGGACCTGCCGAGTTATTATTACATTATGGTACAGATGAACAAAAAAAATATTATCTACCACGCTTGGCTAGCGGCGAAGAAGTACCTTGTTTTGCTTTAACTGAACCTGAGGCCGGTAGTGATGCTACATCTGTTGGATCAAATGCGGTGGTTGTTAGTAAAAATATAAGTGGTGAGCAAGTTCTTGGTTTAAATATTAGTTTAGATAAAAGATGGATTACACTTGCACCAATTGCAACTTTATTAGGAGTTGCGGTAGATTTACGTGACCCAAATGGTTTGCTCGCGGGCGTTGGGCAAGAAGGGATTACTTGTGTATTAATTCCGCGTGATACTAAAAACTTGGTGATTGGTAATAGACATTTACCAGCGCATACTGCTTTGATGAATGGCACTATTCGTGGTGATGATATATTTGTTCCTATAAGTAATATTATTGGCGGACAAAAAAACTCTGGTCGTGGTTGGGAGATGTTAGTTGAATGTTTATCAATTGGTCGATCCATTTCGTTACCAGCTTTGAGTGCTGCGGTTTCAAGTGTTTCTTATATAACGTCAGGGGCTTATTCTTGTATTAGGCAACAGTTTAAAACTGATATTGGCCAATTTGAGGGAGTTAAAGAAAAACTTGCGGAAATTGCAGGGTTAAGTTATTTGGTAAATACAACTAGAATTTTGACTTTATCCGCAGTTGATGCT
>CAZADN010000120.1:5498-6348 GCA_964483895.1 uncultured Legionellaceae bacterium | reverse complement strand
TTTATAGGATAATTAAACAAATTTACATTTAACTAAATCCATATTAAAATTATCCATTCAAAATCTAGCCTATTTTAAAATTTCCATTGCTTAATGTCAAAACTTTATCCGTTTTTTCAGCAATTTTTTCATCATGAGTTACAATAACTAACGCGGTATTATTTGCATGATTTATTTCTAACATCAAATCAAACACACTATTAGCTGTTTTTCTATCAAGATTACCAGTTGGCTCATCAGCCAAAATACATTTTGGATTATGTACAAGCGCTCTTGCTATCGCAACGCGCGCCCTTTCGCCACCAGAAAGCTCTGATGGTTTATGTGATACTCGTTTTATAAGACCTACCTTATCAAGAATATCACGCGCAGCCGCTAATGCTATTTTACTTGAAGTATTTCGAATTAAAAGTGGCATGGCGACATTTTCTAACGCGGTAAATTCTGGCAATAAATGATGAAATTGATAGATAAATCCAAGCTCATAGTTACGTTCTTTACACCGCTCCTTTTCAGACAAATTCTGCCAATTTTTACCATTTATAGAAACCACGCCGGAAGATGGTAAATCCAAACCGCCAAGCAAATGCAATAAAGTACTTTTACCTGAACCTGATGGGCCAATTATAGCTAATCTATCTCCTTGCCCAACTTGTAAATTTAAATCACACAGTACATCTACAGTATTATCACTATCAACATACGATTTACTAACATTTTCACAATCAAGAATATAATCACTCATAGTGCAGCGCCTCTGCTATAACTGTCCTTGAAGCTCGCCAAGCTGGATAAATCGTTGCAATAAAGCTCATAATTAAAGATGCCATGCCTACCTTAATCAAATCCT
>CAZADN010000120.1:0-5488 GCA_964483895.1 uncultured Legionellaceae bacterium | reverse complement strand
CCAAATATCACTCATCAGAATTTTTGAAGGCAAATAATCAACAAAATAAATACTTGAGGATAAAATATGCAGACCCAATAACGATTGTAAAAAATTTACAATCGCAGTGGCATTACTCGCAAGTAACAACCCAGCTCCCAACCCAAAAGTCGTGCCAATTATCCCAACCATCATACCTTGAACAATAAAAATTCTAAGGATACTACCAGGGCCAGCTCCAATAGTACGTAAAATTGCAATTTCTGCTTGTTTATCATTAACAACCATAACTAATGAAGAAACCAAATTAAAAGCTGCAACCGCGATAATTAATAGTAAAATTAAAAACATCATAGTTTTTTCCATTTTTACCGCATGAAAAAAGGCCCCAAATGTTTCGGTCCAGTTACCAACAGTATACTTTTCATCTAATGCGTAATACAAATCCAAAGCCAACTGTGGCGCTTGATATACTTCATCAATTTTAATTTTAATTCCTGAAACCTCATCTTTAGAATACTGCATTAATTTTTGCGCATCTTGCATATTAATAAATGCAAGTTTATTGTCAAAATTAAACCCTGAGCCAGCTGTAAAAACTCCTTGCACGGTAAAGCGCTTAAATCTAGGCTCCATCCCAGCCATAGTAACCGTCGCTTTAGGAACCATAATAGTTATCTTATCTCCAATCATAACTCCAAGATTATCGGCAAGGTTTCTACCAAGAATAATTCCAAAATTTTGTAAATCTTTAATAGAACCAGATATTAGCTTTGTATCTAAATTTGTCATGGCATTTTCAAGATTAGGCACAATCCCAGTTAACATAACTGGCAAAACCTGCCCTTCAAAAGTAATTAGCCCTTGAGTTGCTACAAATGGGGCTTGTGCCTTAACCGCAGGAAAATCATTGATTTTAGCCTGTAAACTCTGCCAATTCCCAATCACATCATTGCCATCACCACCAATCGTGATTTCCGGCGCCATACCAAAAAAACGATTATGAATTTCTTCATCAAAACCATTCATAACTGAAAGCACGGTTATTAAAACCATAACCCCCAAACTTATTCCAAGCATTGAACTTAAAGAAATAAATGATACAAAATGATTTTTTTTCTTGGCGCGAGTATAACGCAGACCTATAAATAAAGATAAAGGTTTATACATATTTTAAGACTTACAATAAAAGTTTTATTGTAATTTAAAAAAGATATTTAATATATAGTCTATTAGCTTGCTGGTTCAGTTATAATTTGATGACACGAATCAAAATCATAATTATCCACCAAAACAAACTGCGATGCGTATAATATTAAAATACTAAAAGGTAAAATTGAAAACATATCCCAAGGGAATACTAAGATATTTTTTCCACCAAAAGACCCCAGATATGACAACACAAACATAATCAGCATATACGCAAAAAACCAATATACACTTTTATCAAAATTAAAAATATTATCTTTGTTATATATAGTGTTAATTATAAATCCAACTAATAACGCTACATCCAATTTCCAAATAATTTCAAATCCACACCAATAAAGCATGACATTACAAATAAAAAATGCTATATATGCAAAAAAATCACAATATTTCAATTTAAAAGGACGCTTACTAACTGGCCTTAATTTACGCATAGCTAAAATACATATTGGTCCGATAGCATAAGATAGTATGCAACATGATGACAAAAAAGCTACCATCTTTTGCCAGCTAGGAAAAGGCAGAAAAGATAACATTCCAACTATTAAATTAACAATTATTGTAACATAAGGAATATGATAAGAATTTACTTTTCCAAACCAGCGCGGTATATGTTGATTGATTGCCATTCCATACAATATCCGTGATGTTGCTGCAGTATAGATTATAGTGGTACCTAACGGAGAAAATACCGCGTCAAACATTAATATAGTCGCGACCCATGATAAACCAATTAAGACTAGCAATCCAATTAAAGGACTATGATCGCCATGAAAGTGTAAATGCGCCCAACCAGATTTTAAAAAAGAATCCGGAATTGAAATTAAAAAACTCCATTGCAGTAAAAAATATAACACAAATGCTATAACTATAGATCCAAGAATCGAAATTGGGATATCTTTTTGGGGATTCTTCACTTCTCCAGCCAACATTAAACCATTTTGAAAACCAGCAAAAGCAAAAATAACTCCACCGATTGATAAAGCTGAAAAAATTTGCCGCCATGATTCGTAATTAGATAAATCAAGATGAATATTTGCACTCAAGTCACTGTGACGCATTAAACAAAAAATAGCTAAACTTGGCATTAAATATTTGAATACACTTGCAAAAGTATTACATTGAGTAACAAGTTTAATGCCTAGCAAGTTTAAGCCAACCACAAAAAACATAATAGAAAAAGCAACTAAATATCCTAATGGAGACAAACCAAGTGCTGATGATTTATCAACAATAAGGCCAGGGAAAACCCAACTTGAGTATTGCATTATTGCTTGAATTTCAATAGGAGTCATAACCACATAAGAAAGCCATGAAATCCAAGCGAACAAAAAACCCACTTTATGTCCATGAGTAAAGCTCGGATAATTAGTCATCCCGCCTGATACTGGAAACATCGTACCAAGCTCACATAATGGCAAGGCTATAATTAACATAAAAAATAAAGCTAAAACCCAACTTATTAAAGCATTCGGACCAGCAAGTTGCGCGCTTATAAACGGACTAAATAACCATCCAGAGCCAACCATCCCCCCAGCGGAAACAACAAAAACATTTAATCTTGAAATCTCTCGCTTTAACATATATAGAACCTCATGATATTATTCGCAAATAACTATAAATTGTTTATACACAAATAAATGTCAAAATTAATTATTCGCATAGCAACAAGAAAAAGTCCTTTAGCATTATGGCAAGCAGAACATATAGCTCTTAGTTTAAAAAAACACTGGCCTAATTTGGAAACTCAACTAGTCCCGATGCAAACAAAGGGCGATTTATTTCTTAAAGATAAACTACAATCAATAGGCGGTAAAGGTCTCTTCACGAAAGAGCTTGAAGCAGCATTAATAAATGGGCAGGCAGATATAGCTGTGCACTCCATGAAAGATATCCCATCAATTCAACCGGAAGGTTTAACCATTGCCGCCATTTGTGAGCGTCATAATCCATATGATGCTTTTGTTAGTAACAAATATAATTCCTTAGAAGATCTAAAACCAGGTTCAGTAATTGGGACATCAAGTTTACGTCGCGAAGCACAGATATTAACTAAATATCCAAATTTAATTATTAAAACTTTACGTGGCAACATTAATACCAGGCTAAATAAACTTGATAATAATGAATTTGACGCAATAATACTTGCAGCTTCCGGACTATTGCGCTTACAACAAGATACACGCATTAAAGCAATCATAAGCAAAAATATAATGTTGCCGGCTTGTGGTCAAGGAGCGTTAGGCATTGAATGTAGACAAGATGATAATCAAATATTAACCATCCTTGAACCATTGAAACATAAAATCACTGAAATATGTGTTAATACAGAGCGCTATGTAAATCAAACTTTAGGAGGTAGTTGTCACTCACCTATTGGCGTATTTTGTGAACATATTAATAATAAACTAATTTTAAGCACCAGAGTCTTAGAAAAAAACGGTAAAGGCGAAGTTTTTGCTTGTTATGAAGGAGATGTTTTAGATAACCTAAAAATAGCTACGATGCTGTTGAATGACCTAGAAAAGCAAGGAGTTAAAAAATTATTACAAAGTCAAACGGACTAAAAGGACTTAGAGTTCTCAATACTAGACCAATAGAAGATGCGAAAGATTTGAGTACCCAAATTAGAGAAGCTGGCGGCAAGGCCATCGAATTACCAACAATTATTATTTCTGCATGTCCAAACTTTCCGGAAATAAATTTTCAACAAACTCTTAAGCAACTAAAACAAATAATTTTTATCAGTAAAAATTCTGTACGCTATTTTTTTGCAGGTCTTGAAAGATCGAAACTTAATCTAGCAAATAACATAAAAATAACCTGCATTGGCCCAGGAACAGCTAAACTATTAAGCAATTATAATTTACAAGCTGATTTCATACCAGAAATAAGCACAAGTGAACACCTACTTAAGCTTGCAAATTTTAGCGACGTAGTAAACGACAATATACTTTTAGTTAAAGGAGCTGGCGGACGTGAAACCATTAGCAACGAACTAACGGCACGCGGTGCAAATCTAACAGTTATCGAGGTTTATGAACGTAAACTTCCTGAAATAGACTCAAAGATAATAAATGCTATTTGGCAAGAGGATACTATCGATATTATAATCTATACGAGCAAGCAAGCTATGTTAAATGCAATTGCGATATTTCCACCTGCCGCAAAAGTATGGTTATTAACCAAACCTTGTGTTGTAATTAGCCAAAGACTTGCCAAACACGCGGAGAATTTAGGCTTTAAAAAAATAATCCAAACAACTTATTCAAACATTATAGTGGCTATTGAAGGACAAACTAAATGACTCAACCTACCGAAATCTCACAAACAACCCCTAAATCTCATAAAAAACCTAATGAATCTGGCTTAAATCAATCTAAACAATTTTTTTTCTTAATTTTCCTGCTAATTTTAAGTATTTCCGGTATGCTTTTATACACAAAACACTTAAATAATGCTCAAAATAATCAATTGCATCTGAGCATTCATGAACTAAATAGTAAACAAGCACAAAACTCTGAGATTGCATTAATAAAAATCACAAAACTTACACAAAATATTGATAAAAAATTTATAAAAATTAATAAAAAAATATCTAAGTCTCTACAAGATACGGCTTATAAAACCAACGACTGGATTATGCAAAAAGCTAAATATTATCTTGAATTAGCAATTATTAATAATAATTGGACTGATGACATTAGTACTACTAAAAAATTATTAATTGCAGCTGACAATACCTTAAAAGATATTCAAAAGGATGAAATAGCTGAAGTTAGAAAACTTATTGCAGAAGAAGAACTACAAGTAAGTTCTATAAATAAACTGGATAAAATAAAGCTATTAGCCGAAATTCACGCAATCAATAAATCTCTACTAAAATTACCAATCATCTCACTTAAAGATAGAGTAATAGTAGAGCCATCCAAGGACTTAGAAGTAAAAGCTAATAATAATTGGCAAGAAAACCTAAAAAACAATCTTAAAAAGCTTAACAATTTAATAATTGTCCGTCGCAACACAGCAAACTCAACTGAGCTTTTATCCCCTAGCTATTTAGCAACCATCAGGGAAAATATAAGGCTAAACTTACAACAAATGCAATGGGCTATTTTAGAAAGAAGCCAAGACATATATAATTTAAGCTGCCAACAAGCTATTGACAACATAAATTACGCATTGGAAGAAAATAGCATACAAAAAAAAGCCATTCTTAAAAAACTTAATAAATTACAAAAAATAGATTTAACCTTAACTAAAACTAAAATTGGCAATTCTTTAATTGAACTCAATAAAA
>CAZADN010000119.1:0-6374 GCA_964483895.1 uncultured Legionellaceae bacterium | reverse complement strand
TATGTGCTTATCATTTACCGCTTGATGCGCATTTGCAAATTGGTAACAATGCTTGTTTATCTAGAATTTTACAAGTTAAAAATGCAAAATCGTTTATGGTACGTGGTATTCAAGATGTCTTGTGGACTGGTGAGTTAACAGCGCCATTATCTTCTGAAGATTTTGCTGATTTTTTAGAGAAAAAAATTCAAAAGCCACTATATCTGCCTGCTGGTTCGCGTAAAATCAAGAAAATCGCATGGTGTTCTGGTGCTGCGCAAGATTTCATTGAAGATGCTGCTCGATATGGTGTTGATGCGTATATTAGTGGTGAAGCTTCAGAAAGGACGTTTTATCAAGCTCAAGAATTGGATATTCATTATTTTGCTTGTGGGCATCATGCGACGGAACGTTATGGAATTCTGGAGTTGGGCGAACATTTAGTGAAACAGTTTGATTTGCAACATGAATTTATTGATATTGAAAATCCTGTTTAGTTTTTCTTGGAAAAGGATATGCTAGATTTTTTTAAAAAACAGTTACAATTACTTACTAAATTATATGATATTTTAGCGATTCCAGCTGCTTGGTATTTAGCGTATTGGTTACGTGATAATATGAATTTCCTATCTAATACGTTATTAAAAGATCAATCTTTTAATGTATTTTATATTTTATTTGCAATTCAATTAGTTTGTTTTAAATATTTCAAAGTTTCAAGAGGCTTATGGCGGTTTGCATCAATAAACGATGTGCAAAGGATAATTCGTGCTGTTTTGACCGCAGTACTTAGTTTGATATTAATCACTTATATTACACAAGATATGATACCTCGTTCAATTCTACCACTTTATGCGGTAACTTTAGTGACTTTCTTATGTGGTGGCAGACTTGTTTTACGTTTAATGTCAGACAGAAAAAATAGTTTTATTAAATCTCGTGAGGTTAAAAAAGTATTAGTTGTTGGCGCTGGACAGGCTTCTGAAGGATTATTACGTGAATTAAAACGCTCAGCAGATTATTTACCAGTTGGGATTGTTGATGATGATAAGCGTAAACATGGTACAGATATTCATGGTGTGCGAGTATTTGGTGGTATTGAAAAGATTGTAGCTATTTGTAAAGAATTACAAGTAGACTTAATTTTTATAGCTATTGCATCAGCAAACTCTAAACTCATGCGTAGAGTTGTAAATTATTGTGAAATGGCAAAAGTACCATTTCAAACTCTACCAAGTTTACAGTTCATTAATTCTTGTAAAGTAAATCTTGAATCATTGCGTAAAGTTAGTATTGAGGATTTATTAGGGCGTGACCAAGTTGCAATTGATTGGCAAAAAATTAGTGATAGCTTGCATAATAAAACTGTTTTGGTAAGTGGTGGTGGAGGATCGATTGGGTCTGAGTTATGTAGACAAATTGCAAAACTTAAACCTTTGAAATTAATTATTTTAGATAATAATGAATATAATTTATATGCGATAGATGCTGAGTTTTCTGCAAAGTTTCCAGATGTTAAGCGCGTTATATCGTTAGTAAGCGTTACTGATATTTTGGGAGTTGAGAAGATTTTTGCATCTCATAAACCACATATGGTTTTTCATGCTGCAGCTTATAAACACGTACCTTTATTGGAAAATCAAGCAAGAATAGCAGTTACCAATAATATTATTGGCACGAAGATTATGGCTGAGGCAAGCGTAAAGTTTAATGCTGACAAATTTATTTTAATTTCAACAGACAAAGCGGTTAACCCAACTAATATAATGGGCAGTACGAAGCGTGTTGCTGAAATATTTTGTCAAAATTTAAGTAAAAGAGTAACAACAAAATTTGTTACTGTAAGATTTGGTAATGTATTGGGTTCAACAGGTAGCGTTGTGCCTTTATTTCAACAACAATTATTATCTGGAGGCCCACTTACTGTAACACATCCTGATATGCAGCGTTATTTTATGACAATACCTGAGGCTACGCAGCTTATTTTACAAGCAATGATTAATGGTAATGGCGGTGAAATATTTGTTTTAGATATGGGTGAGCCGGTTAAAATAAGTTATTTGGCCGAACAAATTATACGACTTGCTGGACTTGAGCCAGACAAAGATATTAAAATTAAATTTACAGGATTACGACCAGGTGAGAAGCTCTTTGAAGAGTTGTTTCACTCAGCCGAGATGTTAGTAGAAACCAAACATAAAAAACTATTTCAGGCAAGATTTAGGGAAATCGATTGGGAACAATTAACGTGTATAATTGAACAATTAGAAGATGCGTGCATTAGGCATAATGATGTGGAAATATTAAACTTAATTAGAAATTTAGTGCCAGAGTATAAGCTTAAGAGTCTTGAGAAAGAGCAGGTTTTTGATATTGCATAATATTAGGCATAACAAGATTTTCTGTAATTATCCATGTCATCCCGAGCTGATGAATCCCCACAAAATTGGGTGAAATGTTCGCGTAAGTAGGTTGATATGGATATTTTTAACTCGTTCGTGATGAGGAGTAGCGAAGCTACGTCTCGAAGCATACATAAATGCGCAAAGGACTTCGAGACGCTGCTTCGCAGCTCCTCAGTCCGAACGGAATTTGTAAATATTGTTTTTATCATGGCAACTTTGTGGGGATGTATCAGCTCGGGATGACGTGGGTAGTTACGATTTTCAAGGTACAAATAAGCTATAGAGTTCTTCTTTTTCCTCTTCATACACATAAGGTTTTTGCAATATTTTATTGGTCATATCTCTAGTATTTTCAATATCCATTATTTTTTGCATAACTTCTCTAGTTAAATCATAATCAGGCATGATTTTCTCAGCATCTAATACACATCTATAGGCTTTATTAATGCCGCCTTTAATATTCAAGTTACAATATATAAGCCCTAGACTAAGTAAAGCGTCGACTTTGTGCTGCTTATCATAAGGTTCGGAGGCTAGATAAATTATCTTTTCAAAAGCTTCAATTGCTAAGTCCAATTTTCCTTGTTTAAAGTATATAATGCCAGTTTGGTTTCTTGCTTGAAAATGATGATGATTATTTTCAATAGCTTTCTGGTATAAGTTTAGGGCGGTTTTATATTCGTTGGCGCGATAATATACATGCGCTAATTGTGCATATGCCTCGGCAAGGCTTGTCTTTATATCTCTATAATATAAGAATTTTTGCGTACAACAGTCTAACGCTTTACGATTATACTTAATATCTTCACGAAAAGACTTAGTATTAATTTCTAAATTATTACTTGCTGCAAACCACTTAGTCATACTTAATTTATAATTTCTTTAAGTTGAGAGATTTTGCCATTTTTTATTAATTCTTACAACAGAAAATATAATTTAGTTGTTTTATTTAAGTAAATATTACAAGCACAATATACAATCTATTTAAAAATAGTCTAAAATTTAATTAAATATATTTTTGTGTGGCTAATATGTTAAAAACATTTATAAAGGGATTTGTGGTTTTTCTTTGTGCAGTATTATGTCAAACAATTAGTGCCGAAAGCGTGAAATTAAAAACTTTGCGAGTGTCTGTAACTTATTTTACCCCACCGTTTATCATATCAAGCGGGTATGAACATTTTATGGGTTACGATGTAAATATGATAGCATTTATTTGTAATTATTTAAAACGAGATTGCCAATATCAGGCCATGCAGTTTGCTAATTTAATTCCAAGTGTAGTTAGCAAACAAGCTGATATTGCAGTTAGTGGCATAATCATTACTCCAAATAGATTATTAAGAGTCGCAATGTCACACCCATATTTAGTGAGTTCTTCGCGGTTTGTCACTTATAAAGAGAAAAAAGTAGCAGCAATAACTTCTAGAACTTTAAAAAACACTACAATAGGGGTTGAAAAGGGTTCTGTATTTGGTGAGCAATTAAAAACTTGGAAATTGTCAGGAGTAAAAATTGTTGAGTTTTCGCAAGAAGCAGAAGAGATTCAAGCATTAATTCAACATAAAATCGATTTTGCATTAATGGATAATTACTCAGCTATTTATTGGAATAAACATTCTGAAAATAAGCTAAAATTGATTGGTGAGTCGATTCGATATGGTTATGGGTATGGGATAGTAATAGATGGGGATAATTTGGAGTTAATTAATGAGATAAACGCTGCGGTTAATGCTTATGTTAGATCCGAACAGTTTAAAGTTAATTATAATTTATATCTTTTAGAATTTTAGATTTTAATATATGATTTATTAAGTCCAATTACTTTCCTAATAAATGATTAAAGAGAGAATCCCAGAAATTAAATCCGCTCCTCCAGCGAATTTAATTTCGTGGTTAACTTATACTGAAATGTTAACTGCTAGATTATATAAAGTTTCTAATGATACAAGTTTGAAAGTCTTGCAGCATGATTTTGTTAATTGTAGTTGGTGGGATAAATATGTGCTTGGGATTGTTGGCGATAGTGTGTTGCACAGGCAAGTGTTAATTTCAGCATGGAATCTTCCTTGTTGGTATGCCAAAACGATTATCCCCAAGGAAACTTATGTTAATCATAAAAAATTGTTTACAATGCTTAAAAATAAAACTTTGGGTGATTTGATTTTTGCGGATAACGGAATTAAACGAAATTATTTAAAATATTACGCTATTGATAAAGATAGCATAGAGTATAACTGGTTAGATTTAAGCTGGGTTAAAGATGCAGAAACTCTTTGGGCTAGGTTATCGAAATTTACTATTCAGAAAGATTGTTTTTATTTATTTGAAGTCTTTTTACCTGACTTGGAGAAGTATACTTGTTAAATATATATGCATTTTTGCGATTGATGCGCTTTGATAAACCAATGGGCACTGTATTATTACTTGCCCCAACACTATGGGCTTTATGGCTTGCTAATAATGGCGCGCCAAGTTTCAAATTATTTGGGTTGTTTTTGCTTGGTACCATTATAATGCGCGCAGCAGGATGTGTGATAAATGATATAGCGGATAGGAGGTTTGATGGGCATGTGCAGCGCACGAAAACTCGACCTTTAGTTACAAATGAGATAGGGCTTATTCAAGCGCTTGGTTTATTTGTTGTTTTGTTGGTGGTTGCGTTAATTATAGTTTTACAATTGCCAATACTTTGTTTATATCAGGCATTTCTTGCCTTAATTATTACTATTGTTTATCCATTTGTTAAAAGATTTTTTGTAGCACCGCAGTTTTTTTTAGGCTTGGCCTTCTCGATGGGAATACCAATGGCATATGCTGCCTCTAATCAAAGTTTTGGCAGCGAAGCTTGGATTTTATTTTGTTTAAATTTTCTCTGGATAGTTGCTTACGATACTATTTATGCAATGGCAGATAAAAAAGATGATTTAGTAATAGGTGTGCGATCCACAGCCATTTTTTTTGCGGAACATGATAAGCTTATCGTGTTGCTGCTGCAATGTATGGTGCATTTTTTTTGGTTATTTATCGCTGATATAATGCATTTTAAATTACAGTTTTATGTGGTTTGGCTCTTTGGCGCATATGTATTTTTACAACAACAAAAACTCTTGAGATTAGATAATGAAAAAGCCTTTTTCAAAGGCTTTTTATTAAATGGTTGGTATGGGATTATTATGTGGTTTGGAATGATAATTAGTTTGTAGATTGAGCGTTTATTTTAGTTTACTTGTACCAATTCTAAACCACTCTGGAGTCGCTGCTTTTGCTAGTACATTTTCAGCAAGTTGAATATAAGTTTTTGCCTGTTGAAATGTGCGAATTCCACCAGATATTTTTATCCCGCAATTATTATTAGTATCTTTAATTGCATTTAAAATAGCGAACGCAGCTTCTAAGCTTGCGCCATTAGGTATTTTCCCAGTTGAGGTTTTTATAAAATCGCAACCAAGATTCGCGAGTTTGCTACTTAATTCATAAACACTATCGCTAGAGACAAATGCACCACTTTCGATAATTACTTTTAGAGTTTTATTATATTCTTGGCAAGTTTCTATAATTGCGCAATAAGAATCTAAGGCTTTATTTTGTTCATTAGCTAGATATGTTTGATAAGGGAAAACATAATCAATTTCATCAACTTGATAAGTATTTACTGCCTGGTTGATTTCATCTATTACTTGTTTTGTTTCTATCTCACCGGAAGGAAAATTTACAACAGTCGCTTTTTTGAGCTTTGTTGTATTGGGTATTATGCCAAATGCATCCGCATATAAACAAATCGCAGCCACATTGTTATTTTGGGCGTTAGAAAATGTTTCTAAAATTTGTTCATTAGTTGCAGCTTTATCTAAAAGAGTTAAATCTACAAATTTGTAGATATCGGCAAAATTATAATTTTTTACGTGTTCAATCTCCATTTAACCCCCATACAAGTAGCAACTGTCTTGAAAAAAATTTTTATTTTTTTCAATGTTTAGCTATCGCTCA
>CAZADN010000118.1:0-6410 GCA_964483895.1 uncultured Legionellaceae bacterium | reverse complement strand
ATTAAACTACGATTTACATAATCAACCGCATGAATACCACAATAAATAACACCACCAAACAATCCTGTAAATATTGTAGAAGTAAGCCATGATGGTAAAATTATATGCGCTTGTGATAGTAAACTCTGAAGCATATCACTTCCACCAGATATGTATGCAGCAAGCAATGTATAAAGCAAAAATAAACAAATTACCCATGCGCATATTTGCCCTGGCAAGCCAAGCGTGCCTCGAGCCATGGTAATAATATTACTACCTGAAGGAAAATATAAGTTAACCTCTAAAATTAACAGTGCGCCAAGCGTCATTATTAACCAGCATAAAAACAAAAAAATAATAGAATTAGTTACACCAACTGTTGCCAAAGCCACTGGCAAGGCCAGCATCCCGCCACCAATTGAAGTCCCAACTATCAACAGAATACCGCCTATTAACTTAGACATTCCCATAACAACATCCATTTTATGTTAAAAATATAAACAGAACGCTATCATGAATTGCATGTTCTGTCAATTTGGATGTGAATTACATTCCTGTACAATTAATATTACTAAGCTTCTTTAAGTTCCACGTCATAATGCAAATGATAACGCTTTAACTGATCTCTAATCAGCAACTCTAGCAATGGTTCTATAGAGTAACCCAACGCTTCAGAAACTTTTTTAGCAAAAGGAATGCCTATATCTTTTTTATTGCGTTCTACATCACTCAAAAATTGTTTAGAAACTCCTATTTTTTCAGCCAAAGCTACTTGGCTTATCTCATCACTCATTCGAAGCGAACGTACAAGACCACCGAAAGTCATATTATCCCAAACATCCTTAGTTTCATCTAAAGCATTACGTGTTTCTTTTAATTTAGTACTCATGGGGCATCACCTCTTGAACCTCAATAAACTCAATTTGATTATTTTTTTTAATCACATATATAGCTCGCCATTGCTTATTTAAACGAATCTATCGCTGACCCTTCCTATCACCGTGCAACTCTTCATCATGCCATCCTGGTCTTTTTTTAGTTTCCGCCAATCCAACTTTATTTACAGCAACCATCCAAGCTCGAAACTTTTCTTGCAAATACTGTGGCATTCGCCTTAATTATTTTAGGGCTTGCTTTGTTATCAGAATTTCGGTTATTAATTTACCAGATCGTTTCATTTTAAATAGTACACCTAAATAAGGGTTTTATCAATTTTATTTTGCAATAAGCTTATAACAGTCATCGTAATCTATAATAACCTCTTCCAATGCATTTTTAATATCCGTTATTGAATACTTCAAATCGCGAGCGGCGTTAATTATCCCACACGCGGCGTCACTAAACGTAGCGGTTGGAGTCCAATAGTCTACATTTGCTTTAAGCATTACTTTAAAAGCTTTTTGTGTATCCCAGTTAGGAGTTGTTGCAATTAAATAAAATAACTTGTTATATACACCACTTGAATAATGCACATCCATATCATCACGATAATGATGAGCAAATTCTATTGAGTGTTTATCTAAACTTGGATGATTTAAAAATCTAATCGCCGCCATTGGCGATGTATCCTTAACAACTTCATGCCCAATTTTCCAATTATTTTTTTTATATAAATAATATTCTGCTGCTTGAGCTGCCATATCAGAAAAAGATTCATTAATAGCACCTGATTGCCCAAAATATACTAAATTTGAATGCTGCTCTGTAAATCCATGTGTGATTTCATGTGCGCCAATACTAAGCGAAACAAGAGGATAAAGGGAATAATCACCGTCACCAAAACTCATTTGTGTACCATCCCAAAATGCATTGGCATAATTTTTCCCATAATGAACTCGCATTATCAATTTTTGTGGCTGGCCATTTTCTACTAAAGGCTCAATGTTATAGATTTTTTTATACATGGTTTTAATTATCTCAGCTATGTATAAAGCATCATTGCTAATAGAATAAGCTCCGTTTATTTTGTCGTATCCATTTGCATCATATCCGGTCCAGTAAATATTTTCTTGCGAAGAATTAGGGCAATTAAAGAACATCGGTAAATTATTAGATGTATAATGCTTTTGCATATCTACAACTTTTACCTCCTTATTTTCCATATAACATGTATCAAAAAACTCATCGTGCGATATATTTAAAAATGGTAAATCATGACCATATTGCACCAAGCCGATTTTTTGATTGCCGCCAAAACCAAGACCCTTTACCAAGGTTCTTGAAGTTTTAATGTTATCCCAGGAGATAAGTTGACTTTTAGTATTAGCATCAATAATAGCTGATGGTTTTTGTGGTAAAGAATTATTTGTAAGAATTGTTAATTCAACCTGATAGGCCCAATGAGCAAAGCTTGATTTATCAATAAAAATTATTGGCGATATTTTTTGCTCAACTATGTTTTTTGCAGGCCAAAAATCTGTAAACTCTTGCAAAATATCTTTAGTTAATTGTTCGGTATAAGGTAACTTATCACCCAAATCTTTATTTAGTTCTTGATAAACTCTACCAGTAATTTGTTGAATACTATCGTTTTTTTTATGAAGAATCGCACTACCTCCCAAAATAGGAATACCCAGATAATATTGTTGCAAATGGGTATGTTTTATTTGGCTTTGATCTATTCGTTCTTTAACAAAATTTAATGAATTTATATCATGAGCCTGGGGATATAGTTGCGCTTGCTTAAGATGAATGACAAAAGATTTACTTAATTTAGAATAAGATACTCGCTGTAATGCGATACTATCTGCAGCATTAGTTATAAATGATACGCAAAAGATTAACAAAATCCTTGTTAAAATAAACATTGGAACTCCTTGTATTGGACTAGCTTTTTTATTTCCATAAACTCAGTTTAACTGAGTTAACATAGTGAAACAGAATATTTCCATAAAAGCAAGATTTTTTAAAACTAAGACTGCAAAAATGAACCCATTGATTTTTTTGTAAAAATCAGGCAGAATCGCTAAATTATTGTACTATTTATTTGTATATGGGAAAAGTATTAGTTGTGCATGGCCCGAATTTAAATATGCTTGGTGTAAGGCAGCCGGAAGTATATGGAAATGCGACTTTATCTGAACTAAATGATAACCTTTCTAAAAAGGCCAAAGAACTTGGATTTGAGTTATCAACTTTCCAAAGTAACAGTGAAGAAAAAATCATCGAAACACTTCACCAAGCTTTAGAATGCCAAATTAAATATATAATAATCAACCCAGCTGCATTTACACACACAAGCATTGCTATACGTGATGCATTATTATCTGTTAAGATACCGTTTATTGAAGTTCACATAAGTAATATCCATGCCCGAGAATTATTTCGTAGGCATTCCTATTTTTCTGATATTGCTCAAGGGGTTATATCAGGATTAGGAACTGATAGCTATTTTTTAGCTTTAGAAGCTATATCAACTATATCGAAAAGAGAGAGCGTTTAAATGAATATTCAAAAAATCAAACCATTAGTTAAGTGGCTAGTTGAAATGGGATTTACCGATATTGAAATTAAAGACGGTGAAGAATCTTTAAAATTAGGGCGTAATGCTCAACAAGATATGACCCCTTCTCCTGCATATGTACAGATGTCAACACAACCTTTACATCATCCATTACATCACCCAGTACATCATCATGAAGCGCATCATCCGCATCCAAAAGCCACAGATAATAAGCCTGAAGTTGTAACCGCGACTGGGCATAAAGTATGTTCGCCTATGGTTGGAACTATGTATACATCACCATCACCTGACTCTCCTGCATTTGTTAAAATAGGACAATCAGTTAAGGTTGGAGATACTTTGTGTATTATTGAAGCCATGAAAATGTTTAATGAAATAGAAGCCGATCGCGCCGGAGTTATCGTAGATATACTGGTACAAAACGGCGAGCCTGTCGAATACGATCAGCCACTTTTTATTATTGAATAAGGTTTAGTTAGATGTTAAGTAAAATCGTAATAGCAAATCGTGGTGAAATCGCACTGCGAATTTTGCGTGCTTGTAAAGAACTTGGAATTAAAACTGTCGCCGTACATTCGGAAGTTGATAAAAATCTTTTGCATGTGCGTCTTGCAGATGAAACTGTATGTATTGGCCCAGCACCATCGCAAAAAAGTTATTTAAATATTCCTGCAATTATTTCCGCTGCAGAAATAACTGATGCCGTTGCTATTCATCCTGGTTATGGTTTTTTGTCTGAAAATGCTGATTTTGCCGATATAGTTGAACAAAGTGGCTTTAGATTTATCGGCCCACGTGCAGAAACTATCCGGATGATGGGTGATAAAGTATCAGCAATTGAAGCCATGAAAAACGCAGGTGTTCCTTGCGTACCAGGCTCAGATGGACCATTAGGTGACGATGATAAGAAAAATCTAGCACTTGGCGAGAAAATTGGTTATCCAGTAATTATTAAAGCTGCAGGCGGTGGCGGTGGTCGCGGCATGCGCGTTGTGCATAGCGCTGATAATCTATTAAATGCTATTGCTTTAACCAGAAGTGAGGCAAAAGCTGCTTTTAATAACTCTATGGTTTACATGGAGAAGTTTTTAGAAAATCCACGCCATATTGAATTTCAAGTATTAGGCGATGGTCGTGGCAAAGCTGTGCATTTAGGCGAGCGCGATTGCTCAATGCAAAGACGCCATCAAAAAGTTCTAGAAGAAGCTTCGGCTCCAGGCATTAGTGCTAAATTACGTAAAGAAATTGGTGACATAGTTGTAAATGCCTGCTGTAAACTTCAATATCGCGGTGCTGGTACATTTGAATTTTTATATCAGGATGGTTGTTTTTATTTTATCGAAATGAACACTCGTATCCAAGTTGAACATCCAGTTACAGAATTAATTACTGGTATAGATTTAATTAAAGAGCAAATAAAAATAGCAAGTGATTTACCATTTACTCTAGAACAAAAAGACATAAAATTCACTGGTCATGCAATTGAGTGCCGTATCAATGCAGAAGATCCAGTAACATTTATGCCATCACCTGGTAAAATTAACATTTTACATCAACCAGGCGGCCCTGGTATTCGCTTTGATTCGCACATTTATGCAAGTTACACGGTTCCTCCAAATTATGATTCAATGATTGGTAAACTTATAAGTTATGGCGAAGACAGAAAAACTGCGATTGCTAGAATGAAAAATGCGTTAGATGAGATTGTAATTGATGGAATAAAAACTAACATTGATTTACACAAACGCATTGTAAATGATGCAGGATTTGTTGCCGGTGGCACAAATATTCATTATTTAGAAAAAATGCTTAAGGAATCTTAATTTAATGTTACAGCTACAAATAGAAAATTGTAATCAAGATAACGCTGAAGAAATAGTCGAGTTTCTTGAAGAGTCGGGCGCTTTGTCTGTAACTATGCTAGATCAACACGATGACCCAATTTTAGAGCCAGAGCTCGGCACCATGCCGCTTTGGCCAAGTGTTGTAATAACCGCCTTATATGAGCTTGAAACAGATGTTGAAGCAATTAAAAAATCTTTAAATGCTGATTATATCAATCTAAAATATTCATTAGACGTTTTGCAAGAACAAGAATGGGAAAAGGTCTGTTTAGATAATTTTAAACCGAAACAAATCGGCGATAGATTATTAATTTGCCCATCTTGGATTACACCTGATAAACAAGATATTGCGGTATTAACCTTAGATCCTGGCCTTGCTTTTGGCACTGGATCACATGAAACTACCGAGCTTTGTTTAACATGGTTAGAAAAATCAGATTTGACTGATAAAACCATCATAGATTTTGGCTGCGGGTCTGGTATATTAGGCTTGGCTGCATTAAAGCTTGGCGCAAAGCATGTTTATGCCGTGGATATTGACGAACAAGCTTTGATTGCAACGCGTAATAATGCTATTACAAATAATATTTCTTTCGAAAATCTTACAGTTTTAAATCCGGATGCCATTCAAGGTCCTGTTGCCATAATCCTTGCAAATATTTTATTAAAAACTCTAATCTCATTGAAACAAGAGTTTATAAAAAACTTAACTCCCGGGGGAAGATTAATTACATCTGGAGTTTTATTGAATCAAACGGAAGAGCTAATAAACGCTTTCTCACCAGAACTACGTTTGATAACAATGGATAATGCTTCTGAATGGGCAATGTTGGTTTTTGAGAACGCTAACTTCGCATTATAATTCATTTAATACAGATAGTTAGGTTTTGTGAAATTCTTCCGTTAATACATCCTCTATCTTCGAATGGGTAAATTCAAAACCGAGTTGATTCAAGCGTTTTGGAAGTACTCGCTGTCCTTTAAGTAGCAAATAGTCACCCATCTCACCAAAAAGAATCTTAACAACAAACCTTGGTGTTTTAAGAAAAAGTGGACGCTTTAAAACATTTGCAAACCGTTGTGCAAACTCTTGTTGTATAACCGGATAAGGACTCGTGATATTA